>NZ_JAUIRR010000002.1:300000-559855 GCF_030577135.1 Sulfurimonas sp. hsl 1-7
TCGATAACTTAAATAAAAGCTTTGAAGATGAGTTTTATAAGTATGCATCCTCTGTAGAATTTAAAAAAGGGGAAAGTGCTTTCCATCCCGATGATCTTTTAAAAGATTTTTACATAGTTGTCGATGGCAGAATCAAAACATATCAGATCAATTTTGACAACTCAAAAGAACAGACTATATTTATATATAGACGTGGAGATATGTTTGATGCGATCTCTTTACTCGATAATCAAGTCCATGATGTAATGTATGAGATACTTGAAGATTGTAAGGTGTTAAAACTTCCAATTGAAAAAGTTAGATACTGGCTTGAAAACGATCCCACTTTCAGTAAAAGTTTTTTCCCATATCTTGCAGCACAAATGCGACACACTGAAGAATTAACTACCGATATTGCACTTTACAATACTCAAGATAGGCTCATAAACCTTTTAGTGGATAATATAAACCCCGAAAAACATTTCAAGTACCAACTTCTACAAAACCTTTCCAATTCGGAGATAGCAAAACTTTTAGGGACTGTAAGACATGTGATAGAGCGTTCCTTGAAACAACTCAAAGCTGACAACATCATAGAAACGGGTCGAAAAAACATTAAGATAAAGAGTCTACAAAAACTACTTGAGAAAACTTCGCAACTCCTATTAAAATAATTTCATATTTACTTCACATTAAAAAATAGCTTATAAAATTGTTCCTGAGAGGGAAGTATTTCCCAAAAAAACTTAAGGAGTAAATTATGAAACGAATTATTCAAACGTTGGCTTTTAGCTCAATTGTAGCAAGTGTTACATTTGCAGGTACCGTGTTTATCAATGACCCTTATGAAGACGAGTTTACAAAGATGGGCAAGTATATGAACTCACTTGTAGAATCCCATATGAATGCTTCGGCAATAGGAAACTATAACTACCCAAGAACAAATGTTCAAGATAAAAAAGATCAGATAGTTATAGAGTTTGATCTCGCCGGAGTTGATAAAAAAGATATTCAACTCACTATTGATGATCAAAACATTCTCAAACTCTCGGGGAAAAAAGAGCATCAGATTGAAGAGAAGAACGAAAATGGTAAATATATAAGACGTGAGATCTATTACGGCTCATTTCAAAAATCTATTCAACTCCCGGATAACATCGTTCAAAGCAGTTTGAAAACAAATTATGAAAATGGAATTTTAACAATCACTATTGATAAAAAAGCGCTAAAAAAACCGAAAGTGAAAACGATCCCTATAAACTAACTAAGTTTTTTAAGATAAAATTCGCTTTATGAATAGCTATGAAGAGAAATTTAATAAAGCGATAGAAAATACATTTTTTTCCAAACTAAGTGAGGGTGATCAGCAGTTTATACAAAACAAAGCGTATGAACTGAAGTTCTCCCATCAAGAGCTCAAACAAATCGTAGATATTGCGAGAGATCTTGAGTTATGGAATGAGGGAAACATCCAAGAGATTTTCCCCGATCACGAACAGAAAAAAGTTGTTTTCTCAAGATTAAGACAAACATATGAGGCACTCCGGGATAAACCAAATTCGTATGAAAACTTTACACTAAAAAATATTCCTCAAGAACAAAAGTTCACTTTCACTTCAAAACCGAAAGAGGGATTTGGTCTTGGACTTTGTCCCGTTGCCAGTGAAAAAACAAGATGTTGTAACCTCTTAACACTTGATGCGGTTGAGTCATGCGGTTTTGACTGTTCTTATTGCTCAATACAGAGTTTTTATAATCAAAACAACGTAACTTTTGACTCTAATTTTCACGAGAAACTAAAAAACCTCAATCTCGATCCAAATAAAACATACCATATCGGAACGGGTCAAAGTTCAGATTCTTTGATGTGGGGAAACCGAGAAGGACTTTTAGACTCCCTCTTTGAGTTTGCACGTACAAATCCAAATGTGATCTTAGAGTTTAAAACCAAGTCAGATAACATCTCTTACTTTTTAGAAAATGATGTACCGAAAAACATTCTATGTACCTGGAGTTTAAATACGCAAACTATTATAGACAATGAAGAACACCTTACAGCTTCTCTTGAAAAAAGGATCAATGCTGCCAGAAAAGTAGCTGACAAGGGTGTAAAAGTCGGTTTTCACTTCCATCCAATCGTAGAGTATGTAGGATACCTTGATGAATACAAAGAGGTGTATGAAAAACTGCAAAATACTTTTACACCTAAAGAGGTCGCTCTTGTAAGCTTTGGAACACTTACATTTATTAAACCTGTGATCAAACAACTCCGATCGAGAGATTTTAGAACTAAGATTACACAGATCCCGCATGAAGATGCAAGCGGAAAAACATCATATCCGTATGAGACAAAAGTTGAGATGTTTAAACATGCCTATGAGAGTTTCAAATCATGGCAAACTACAGAGGAGAAAGTATTTTTCTATCTCTGTATGGAACCGCATGAACTGTGGAAAGATACGTTTGGATACCAATACGCTACAAACAACAATTTTGAGCACGCTATGCTAGGGGCTTATTGTAAAAAAGTTGGGCAAGATTATCTTATTTAAGATACTTTGAGATAGCCTAACTGCTTTTTATCAACCATAATATCCAATACTTTACAAAGTGCCTCTTTTTTTGAAGGGGCATAGCATTTGATCGTATTGGTCGGATTGTTATTATTTATCCCCCCGTATTCTCTTTGGATCAGATAATCTCCAAAGAGTGTCTGATACACATTTATTTTATAATAGTATATCTTTTCATTTGAGTTTTTTAATAATAACATCACTTTCACTTTTCTTTACATATAATTCTAAAACTATATCAGCAATAAATATTCCCACCACACATCAATATATCTTGATATATTAAAACAAACTGGTTATACTTTCCAAAAAATTTATAAGGGTTACTATGTTGCTCGCTGCATCTATCTTTTTAATAACACTAATTTTTATTATTTGGCAACCAAAAGGTTTGCAAATAGGCACTACTGCTATTATCGGTGCAATTGTAGCTTTACTACTTGGTGTAGTCTCTTTTGACGATGTAAAAGTAGTTTTTGATATTATCTGGGATGCTACACTTGCATTTATCGGGATTATTATCCTTTCGATGGTGCTTGATGAGATAGGATTTTTTGAGTGGGCTGCACTTAAGATGGCAAAACTCTCTAACGGAAGCGGTACAAAGATCTTTTTTTATTCGATCATACTTGGAGCAATCGTTTCGGCTCTTTTTGCCAATGACGGAGCGGCACTTATCCTTACCCCAATCTTGCTTGCAAAAATGAGAATCCTGCAACTTAACACGAAAACAATTTTAGCTTTCTTACTTGCAGGGGGATTTATCAGCGATAGTGCATCACTCCCTTTTGTATTTTCAAACCTTACAAATATCGTAACGGCAAACTATTTTGACATAGGTTTTAAAGAGTATATGCTCCATATGGCATTTCCATATCTAGTAAGCGTTGTTGTATCTATGTTAGTTCTATATATCATACTCAAAAAAGATATTCCAAAAACTGTTGATATCGATCTGCTCAAAAATCCAAATGACGTATTAAAAAGCAAAACACTCTTTCAATTTAGCTGGTTCTTCTTAGCACTTTTACTCGCAGGGTATTTTATTGGAGACAACTACAACATTCCGGTATCTGTCTTTGCTCTTGGCGGAGGGGTAATTTTCTTAATCATTGCAAGTGCTATGAAGACTGTAGAACCAAAGCATATCATTAAAGAAGCACCATGGCAGGTTGTTTGGTTTTCACTCGGTCTTTATGTAGTAGTTTACGGTTTAAAAAATCAAGGACTTACAGCTGAGATTGCTGAACTTCTGACTTACTTAAATACACAATCACAATTTCTTGCTGTAGTCGGAACAGGATTTTTATCTGCATTTTTATCTGCTATTATGAACAATATGCCGACAATTATGGTGATGGACATAGCACTTGAAGGGATCAAAAACGATGCAATGATCTATGCAAACATTATCGGTTGTAACTTAGGACCGAAAATGACACCGTTTGGTTCACTGGCAACCTTACTTTGGTTACACTCTCTAGAGAAAAAAGGGGTACAAATAAGCTTCTGGTCTTATTCAAAATTCGGACTTATTGTCACTCCTCCGGTACTCTTCTTAGTCCTTGTATCTATGCTTCCTCTACCATAGATTCTGTAAGTCTAAAGAATTTTTCACTTGCTTCTTCCATCTCTTGGAAGTCGCTTAAAATTTTCTCTTTCATCTCTATACATTCATCTAAATTACTATTTTTCAGACATGCCAAAGATTCTTTTATTCTGTTATGTATAATTTCATGAGGTTCATTTACCAGTTTATAACTTTGTGTATGACCATATTGTTTTTTCCCTTGCGTTTCATACCATTTTGTAAAACGGCAAGTGTGATGTTCATCAAATCCAGCTACAACTTTTCCTGCAGAAAAAGAGGCATAAGCATTTGTTTTAAACAGTACGTGGTCTATCATAATCAGATTCATAAATATTCGCCCGTCAATCTGTTGGATTAGCTTTTCAGACTCTGTATTTGAATCTCGTAGTTCAGTCATACTTTGACTAAATTTTACAATCATCTCATGGAACTCTTCCATCACGACACGCATGCTCTCTGAACTCTCACTCATCTCTCGGCTCTCTTGTTGCAATACCTGAACCGTTGTTTTAATCTCCGCAGTCGCTTTTTGCGTTCGCTCAGCCAGCTTTCTTACTTCATCGGCTACAACTGCAAAACCACGGCCGTGTTCACCCGCACGTGCAGCTTCAATAGCAGCATTGAGTGCAAGAAGGTTTGTCTGGTCTGAAATATCACTGATTAAATCAACCACTTCGGTAATCTCTTTTGCACGACTTTCTAACATTTCTGTTGATGTCACATTCACATCAATAAGCTGATTAAGACCGTCTAGTTTGCTCCCTACATTTTCTGCATCTTCTACACGCTCAATACTCATCTGCGTTGAATTCATAATACTTTGAGAGATAACTTCTAAATATTTTGCATTTGCACTAAAACTCTCCTGCAACGATTCAAGCTGCACATTGTTTTTATTGATAAGGCTCAGTTCAGAGTTCAGTTCAGCACGTTGTTGCATCTTATAGGTCTGTTCCATCACCTTTGCACTTTCATTAACATGGTTTCCACCAAATTCAAGTGCAGAACTAAGACCCTGTGTGTTGAATGTTCTAAAAAATTGATTTTCACTCGCATAATTGACCGATGCTTTCATCTCTCTCATAAAAGTCTCAAACTGATCGAGTATATTATTGAGTTGTTTTGCAATCTTCCCTATTCTACCTTTAGCAGTAATGTTTGTGATACGTTGCTCAAAATTTCCGTTAGCCGTTGAGTCCAAGACTACAAATATTTTATCCATCTCTCGTTGTAAAACTTTAATATTTAAGTGTATTAATACAATGACAATACATGCAAACAAAAACATAATAATGTTTATTATAGAAAAATTATCAAGTATAAATGTGTCATATAAGAAACTTAATCCATATGCACCCATTCCTAAATAAATAAGTAAATTAATTCTAGATAGATAAGATAAATCTGTCATACCTGCCTCCATTCTCCGCGATTATAGTGTCTAAAATTTGCTGTGATTCACTTATACCACCGCTTTTTTCGGCTTTATATAAGCGTTCGTAAAGTGGTACAATTACATCTAATGCTTTTTTAGTAGGTTTTCTTCTCACCGAATAAAACCCTACAATGTTTTTGTTTGCATCATAAGAAGGGGTAACATTAGCCAGAACCCAATAATGATCACCGTTTTTTGCTCGGTTCATTACATATGCGTTAATCTCTTTGCCTTGCTGAACTGTTTCCCATAATAACTTAAAAATCACCTTCGGCATTCTTGGATGTCGTATAATATTATGAGGACTATTTAATAACTCTTGTTCAGTATAGCCTGCCAACTTCAAAAACAATTCGTTTCCGTAAAGAATTTTCCCTTTTGTATCTGTTTTTGAAACTATTAACTCATCCTCTTGAAACATTAACTCTGCCATGATGCTTCCTTCTTATATTAATTTCTTTAATATAGTAATTGAATATTATCACACACTCCTATTTTTAAAGGGTTATATGTGATTAATTTTTAACCTATGAAATATATATGTAAATTCTGTTCCTTTTGAGCTAAAACTAAATAAAAAGGATATAATTTTAAAAAAAGACGGAAAAACCAATATGAAATTAAATACACACTTAGAACTCGGAAAATTAAACACGCTTCGTGCAGACAGACTTACACCTCACGGTATTTTTCTAATGGCTGAAGACGGTAAAGACGTGCTTCTACCCCAAGCTTATGTTACTGATGAGATGAAAGAGGACTCTTTAATAGAGGTGTTTCTTTATACAGATTCAGAAGACAGACTTATCGCAACAACTTTGCGTCCAAAAGCAATGCTGGACCAATTTGCACTTTTAGAAGTAGTTGATCGTGCAAAATTCGGTGCATTTTTAAACTGGGGACTTCCAAAAGATCTACTCTGCCCAACAAAATTGCAAAAAACTCCTTTTGTAGTAGGAGAAAAAAGATTTATAAAAGTTGTTTATGATGAGAAAACACACAGACTTGTAGCTTCTGAAAAACTTGGCGATTTTTTTGATACAAGACCAAAAGGTCTAAAACCTAACCAGGAAGTGGTAATCATCCCTATCCAGAAAACACCTCTTGGATATAAATGTATTGTTGAAAACAAATATGAAGGTTTAATTTATCATAATGAAATTTTTGAAAATATTGTTTTAGGTGAAGAGAAAGCAGCCTATATCAAAACTGTTAGAAAAGATGGAAAACTTGACTTAAAACTTAGAGCTAGCGGTTCTAAAAGTAACAATTCAACAGCAGATAAAGTGTATGAACTTCTTAAACAAAATGGTGGTATCATGCCTTATAACTATAAAAGTGATGCCGAACTTATTAAAGACGTATTTGCTATGAGTAAAAAAGAGTTTAAACGCACACTAACAAAACTTCAAGAAGATGGTAAAATTGAAGTCAAAGATACCGGTATATATCTTAAATCGTAAAGGTTCATAAATGACTGAAGGGATTGAACAAGCTACCCGTGGTGGCGATTTACTTATTTGGGGAATAATTTTTACTCTTTTAGTGATTGTTGTCGGAACTCTTGCTTGGATTGATCGTAATAGTGAAAGATAGTAAACTCCAAAAGGAGTTTTTGTAAAGAGTATATCATCTAAGTGAATCAATCTCAGAAGATATACATGGAGAATCGTAAGTAAGATTATATATCTAAATTGTTACAATTGTGTTAATGAATATCAAATATAGGATATGATGTATGAAAAAATGTAATTCACTACAAGAAGTTAGAGATGAGATCGATGTTATTGATCAGCAATTAGTAGAACTTATCTCAGAGAGAAGTCATCTTATTCGTCAAGCTGCGGCATTTAAAGATACGATCGAAGATGTAAAAGCTGAAAATCGTATAGATGATATTATGCAAAGAGTTCGCAAAAAAGCGATCGATTTAAATATAAATCCAAATATGATCAGTGAGCTTTTTCAAGTTATGATAAATGAAATGGTAGAAACTGAGATAGCAGAGTTTAGAAACTCAGGGAAGTTTTAAAAGATAAGAAGTAGCTTCTCGCTACTATCTTATTTGTATCTGTAAGTGATACGACCTTTATCAAGTGAATATGGAGTAAGTTCTAGTTTTACTTTATCACCTGGAAGTATTTTGATGTAGTGCATACGCATTTTACCGGCAATGTGACATAAAATAATGTGTCCATTTTCTAGTTCAACACGAAATGTTGCGTTTGGCAATGCTTCAACAATCTTGCCATCAACTTCAATAACATCTGCTTTAGCCATTTTTAGTCCTTTAAAGTTTTTAACTCTTACGCAAGAGATAATATTTCAGCTTTACCGCCAACAACTGCGACAGTATGCTCATAGTGTGAACCGCGTAAACCGTCGGCACTAACAACATCCCAACCATTATCCAAGATGATAGGCTTACCATCTTTTTGACAGATCATAGGCTCTATACAAAAAACCATTCCATTTTTTATCTTTGGACCCGCTTTTGGATTACCACCTTCAAGATAGTTTGGAATTTCAGGTTCTTCATGAGGTTTTTTTCCTATACCATGACCACAAAAATTTCTAAGCGGCACAAAACCTCTCTCTAAGATAAATTGCTCCATCATATAAGAAAGTTCTTTAAATCTCATACCCTCTTTGATATTTTCAATACCATAATACAGTGTATCTTTTGCACAAGCGATTAACTCTTCATCTTTTTTGCTAATTTGACCAACACCGACACTAATCGCTGCATCACCAAACCAACCTTCAAGTTCTGTTCCGATGTCGTAACCGATCACATCACCATCTTGAAGTTTATAATCATTCGGAATACCGTGAATAATAACTTCATTGAGAGATGTACATACAGCATTTGGGAATCCGTATAAGCCTTTAAAAGATGGTTTAGCACCCTGACTTCTGATGTAATCTTCAGCCATAGCATCTAACTCTCTTAGACTCATACCAACTTTTGTGTTTTCGCGAAGAAGTTCAAGAGTAGCGCCAACAATTTTGTTGGCAGCTCTTAATTTGTCAATCTCTTGTGGTTTTCTAAGTGCAATTGCCATTGTTTATAGACCGACTGCACTTAAAGTTTCATACTTGCTCATATAGATCTGAGCCTCAATTTTTCTCATTGTATCAAGAGCAACTTGAACAACGATTAAAACAGCTGTACCACCAAAGAAAAATGGAACACCCATACCTTTTATAATCATAAAAGGAAGTGTAGCCACTAGACCAAGATATAAAGCACCTGTAATAGTTAATCTACTTGCAGTTTCATTTAAGAACGCTTTTGTAGCTTCACCTGTACGGATACCCGGAATAAATCCGCCTTGACGTTTTAGGTTGTCTGAAATATCTTTTGCATTAAATGTAATCGAAGCATAGAAAAATGCAAAGAAAATTACAAATACAAAAGTTAAAAAGTTAAAAAAGTAACCATTTGGGTTTAAAAAGTCTGCTATCGCTTGAACCGTAGGATTTGTACTACTAGAAAGTACAGTCATAGGGAACATTAAAATCGCAGAAGCGAAGATAACAGGGATAACTCCAGATAAGTTAACTTTAATAGGGATATAGTTCATAACACGTTTGTTTTGGTTTTGCATCATAGTTTTTTTCGCATAAGTGATTGGAATACGACGCTCACCAAGTTCAACATATATAATTACAGCTACTGTTGCAAAGATAAGTGCTAATATAGCGATTACTGTTAAGAAGCTCATTGCACCTGTATTTACCATAGTTACTGTCTGACCTATAGCACTAGGAATAGCTGAAACAATTCCAGCAAAAATGATTAAAGATATACCGTTACCTATACCACTTTGAGTTATTTGCTCACCTATCCACATAAGAAGCATTGTACCAGCTAACATTGAAACAGCAGATAATACAACAAATGTAGTGTGATCAGCAAGGATTGCGCTATTGCCACTAGGACCTGTAAGACTTTGAAGTCCAACACTTACACCAACAGCTTGAATAATTGTAATAACTATAGTCGCATAACGGATTATTTGCATATATTTAACCATACCATCACGCTCTTTTTTCATTTGCCCTAAAGTAGGGAAAGTAGCAGCTAAAAGCTCCATGATAATTGAAGCAGTGATATAAGGCATAATACCAAGTGAAATTATAGATAATCTCTCTACAGCATTACCGCTAAACATATTAAATAAACCTAATGCGTCTGATTGGTGAGAGTCGAAGAATGAAGCAATAACAGCAGTATCTACACCTGGAACTGGCACGTATGCCAGCAGGCGGTAGATAAATAAAAACCCAATAGTAATAAGTATCTTATTAACTAGATTTTTATTCACGACTAGTTACCTGTAGTTGTAACGTTTTCGTCTTTAATTTTCGATGCTAAATCTTTTGCAGAAGCACCTACTAGTTTAACTTTGTTCACAGAGTTAGCAATTTTGTGAACACCACGGATAGATTCCATTGTGATCTCAGCTAACTCAGCTACAGCTTTGATTTTTTCAACGTTTATTACGTATGGTTTTTCTACTCTAGAAGTAAAACCAATTTTTGGTAAACGTTTTGCAAGTGGTTGTTGACCACCCTCAAAGTTTCTTTTTCTTTTATAACCAGTACGAGATTTTTGACCTTTTTGACCACGAGTAGCAGTCTTACCCATACCAGAACCTTGACCACGTCCCACTCTCTTACGAGAATGAGTTGATCCCTCTGCAGGAGTTAAGTTTTCAATACCCATCTTCTTATCCTTTTAATCTACTAAGTGCTTCGATAGTAGCACGTACTAGTGTGTTTGGATTGTTTGAACCGATAGATTTTGTAAGGATATCTTGAATCCCTGCAAGCTCTAGAACTGGACGAGTTGCCCCACCAGCGATTACACCAGTACCTTCTGATGCTGGTTTAAGTAAAACGCGAGAAGCGTTGTACTTGTGTTCAATATCGTGAGCGATAGTAGTACCTTTAATACTTATTGTAGTAAGGTTTTTGAAAGCATCATCTACAGCTTTTTTGATAGCATCAGGAACTTCTTTTGCTTTACCAACACCAAAACCTACAGTACCATTTTTATCACCAACAACGATTAAAGCAGTAAAACGGAAACGTCTACCACCTTTAACAACCTTAGTAACACGGCCAATATTTACAATTGATTCTTCAAAATCATCTCTATTGATTTCCATCATAGCCCCTAAAACTTAATTTCGTTAGCACGAAGTGCTTCACCAAACGCAGCAACTACGCCGTGATATTGGTAACCATTACGATCAAATACGATACTAGTAAGACCAGCTTCTTTAAGCTTAGCAGCGAAAGCTTCAGCAGTTGCAGCTGCACCTTCTTTGTTAGCTTTTTGTGAAATCGCTTTTGAGTTTAATGCACATAGAGTAGTTCCAGTTGCATCATCAATTGCTTGTACACTTAGGTAACGATTTGATTTAAATACAGAAACACGAGGAAGTGTAGCACTACCAGATATTTTTGCACGGATACGACGTTTACGTTTTAAACGATTTGCCAATTTGCTTTTTAATACTTTAGCGTTCATCTATCTTCCTCCCTTATTTTTTAGCAGTTTTACCGGCTTTACGCACGATATGCTCATCCATGTATTTAACACCTTTACCTTTGTACGGTTCAGGTGGACGGAAACTTCTAATCTCAGCTGCAACTTGACCAAGTGTTTGCTTGTCGTGAGATTTTAAAATGATCACGTTTTTCTCAACAGCAGCTTCAATACCTTCCGGTAAGTCGTAGTTGATGTCGTGAGAGAAACCAAGTTGTAAGTTAAGAACTTTACCTTGAACAGCAGCTCTATAACCAACACCGTTGATCTCAAGTTTTTTCTCATAACCAGTAGTTAAACCAGTAACGATGTTTTGAGCCAATGCTCTAAAAGTTCCCCAGAAAGCTCTATGCTCACGAGATTCAGATAAGTTTTTGAAAGTTAAAGTGTTTCCTTCAATTTCAAAAGTAACGTAACCTTTAGTGTCTAAATCAACACTTTTGTTACCTTTAGCAAAAGTTATAACATTACCATTTGCGCTAACTTTGATATCAGCTGCAAACTCTACAGGATTTTTTCCAATTCTTGACATGCTATTCCTCCTACCAAACTGTACACATAACTTCGCCACCAATACCAAGCTCGTAAGCTTTATCGTTTGGTAGAACGCCATGTGAAGTACTAACTATAATAGTACCGTAACCATTTTTAAAACGTTTAATTTCTTCTTTACCTTTGTAGATACGACGACCTGGTTTAGATACACGTTTTAACTCATTGATCACATTTTTCTCGTTATCATCATATTTCAATGCAACTTTGATAGTCTTTTTTACACCATCTTCGATTACATTAGCAGATTCTAGATAACCTTTTTCAACTAAGATATTTGCTACAGCTTCAACACTTTTAGAGTGTACTAAAGTAGTAGTAGCTAATCTTCTCATACCAGCATTACGGATACGTGTTAACGCATCAGATACTAAATCATTAATTGCCATTTTTTTTCCTTGACTTTTGTGTAATTAGCAGTAAAAACTGCTAAAAACTAATAATTAGAAGTTTCCGGCTTACCAGCTAGACTTTCTAACACCTGGGATCATTCCCTCGTTTGCCATTTTTCTGAAACAGATACGACAGATACCGAAATCACGGATTACAGAGTGTGGACGACCACAAATCTGACATCTTGTATATGCACGTACTGCATATTTTGGAGTACGTTTCGCTTTTGCGATCATAGACTTCTTAGCCATTAGTTGTTCCCTCCCTTAGTGAAAGGCATACCCATTTTCTCTAATAGAGTGAATGCACCTTTATCATCTTGCGCAGTTGTAACTACAGTGATGTTCATACCATGAATTTGCATGATTGAATCATAACTGATTTCTGGGAAGATAAGTTGCTCTTGAAGACCGAAGTTATAGTTACCACGACCGTCAAAACCATTTCTTGGAACACCACGGAAGTCTTTCACACGAGGAAGTGCGATTGACACAAGGCGATCAAAGAAGTTATACATATTTTCACCACGAAGAGTTACACGAACACCTACTGGCATACCTTCACGAACTTTGAAACCTGCAACAGATTTCTTAGCGATTACAGTAGAAGCTTTTTGACCAGCGATAGTAGTAATAGTATCTTCGATGTTTTGGATAAGTTTGTTATCTTTCATAGCAAACCCAGCACCTACAGAGATAACAATTTTATCTATTGCAGGAATATCCATAACATTTTTAATATCTAACGCAGATTGTAACTCTGGTTTTAAAGCTAAATATTTTTCTTTTAAACGAGCCATCTAATTATGCCTCCACTTTACGTACATTTGAAACATCGATAGGCATCTCTTTATTGATATGACCACCTTTAGTGTTTTCTTCAGTTGGTTTGATAGCTTTTTTAGCTATTTTACAACCCTCTACGATTACTTTATTTTTCTTTGGTAGAACAGCTAAAACTGTAGCTTTTTTACCTTTATCGTCACCAGCGATAATCTCTACAGTATCGCCTTTTTTGAAATTAAACTTTGCCATTAAACAACCTCCGGAGCAAGAGATACGATTTTCATAAATCCAGCATAACGCACTTCACGACCGATTGGTCCGAAGATACGAGTACCGATAGGCTCTCTCTTGTCATCAAGTATAACAGCTGCATTGTCATCAAAACGAATTAATGAACCGTTTTCTCTTTGAACTTCTTTATGAGTTCTAACGATAACAGCTTTTACAACTTTACCTTTTTTAACTTTAGCAGTTGGAATCGCTTTTTTAACAGAAGCAACGATAACGTCACCTACTGTTGCATAACGACGCTTAGAACCACCAAGAACCTTAATACACATAATCTCTTTTGCACCTGTATTATCAGCTACGTTTAAACGAGTAAAACCTTGAATCATACTACGCTCCTTTAACTACTGACTTAAGTCTAAAAGATTTTGTTTTAGAAAGTGGACGACATTCGATTGCAACAACCTCGTCTCCAACTTTTGCCTCATTGCGCTCATCGTGTACTAAGTACTTTTTGAAACGCTTTACAACTTTGTGGTAACGAGGATGCATTACACGGCGTTCAACTACTACTGTTATAGTTTTTTCACCAGCAATTTTTACAACATTACCTTGAATTTCACGTTTATGTGTCATCGCTCGTCCCCTAGTTTTCTACTGCAGTTAATGCAGTATTGATTCTTGCAATATCTTTTTTAGCAGTTTTTAATTCGCTGCTGTTTTGTAATTGCATCATTTTTTGTTTAATTTTTAGAGTAAACAGCTCAGTTTTCTTCTCTTTAAGCATTGCTTGAAGTTCAGCTGCACTTTTACCTGCTAAATCAGAATATTTCATTGCTCATCTCCGCAGTAACAATTTTTGTTTTGAATGGAAGTTTGTGCATTGCTAAAGTTAAAGCTTCACGAGCTAATTCGTGAGGTACACCACCCATTTCAAAGATTATACGACCTGGTTTAATGTTCATTACCCATTGATCAACTGGACCTTTACCCTTACCCATACGAACTTCTAATGGACGTTTTGTTAAAGGTTTAGCAGGGAATACACGAATCCAAATCTTACCATTTCTTTTAATGTGACGAGTAGCAGAGATACGAGCCGATTCAATTTGACGAGAATTGATACGACCAGCTTCTACAGCTTTAAAACCGATGTCACCAAAAGCTAATTTGTAACCTGAACGAGCGTAACCACGGTTACGACCTTTCATTACTTTACGATATTTTGTTCTTTTTGGCATTAACATGATCTATTCCGCCTTTTCACTATTTTCACGACGTGGTTTTCTTCCGCGACGCTCTTTTTTCTCTTCTTTAGCTTCTGCAGGGATACCTTTAGTAAGTACCTCACCTTTGAAGATCCATACTTTAATACCGATGATACCGTATGTAGTATGAGCTTCTGCGAAACCATAGTCGATTTTTGCACGAAGTGTATGAAGAGGAACACGTCCTTCTAAGTACCACTCAGTTCTTGCCATTTCAGCACCGCCAAGACGACCAGAAACAGAAACTTTGATACCTTTCGCACCACTTCTTTGTGCACCTTGCATAACTTTTTTCATAGCTCTACGGAATGCAACACGACGCTCTAATTGAGTAGCAACATTCTCAGCAACTAATTGTGCAGAAGCTTGAGCTTTTTTCTCTTCTTTGATGTTTACAGAAACAGCTTTACCGATAAGGTTTTGAAGAGAAGTTTTAAGTTTCTCAATATCAGCACCTTTTTTCCCGATGATAATACCAGGACGAGCAGCAATGATAGTTACACGTAATCTTTTAACAGTTCTTTCAATGATGATGTTAGAAACACCAGCATAGTAAAGTTCTTTCTTTAAATATGTTCTGATCTTGTGATCTTCACCTAAATTTGCTGCAGCAGATTCAAACTTAGGAAACCAACGGCTTTCCCAGTTACGGTTGATTCCAAGACGTAAACCAATAGGATTAACTTTTTGACCCATACTATTTACCCTCTACTTCTACTAAGATATGTGCTGTTGGTTTTCTAATACCTGAAGCCATACCACGAGCACGTGGACGGAAACGTTTTAGTACTGGACCATTGTCAACACGACAAGATGTGATAACACAATCTTCTGCTTCATTACCACTGTTAGCTACTGCAGATGCAATAACTTTAGAGATGATTTTTGCAGCCTTGTTTGGAGTAAATTCTAAAGCAGCCATTGCTTCTTCAGCATTCATACCTTGAACCTCTCTAGCAATTAGACGAGATTTAATTGGTGATACACGGATAAATTTTAATAATGCTCTAGCCATGATTACCCCTTCTTCTGAACAGAGCCTTTGTGGCCCTTAAATGTACGAGTTGGTGCAAATTCACCAAGTTTATAACCAATGTGATTCTCTGTAACATATACAGGAACGAATTGGCGACCATTATGAACATTTAATGTTAAACCTATCATCTCAGGAAGAACAACTGATCTTCTAGACCAAGTTTTTATAGGTTTTTTGTCTCCACTAGCTTTAGCAGTTTCAACTTTTTTCATTAAATGGTCATCTACGAATGGACCTTTTTTAACTGAACGAGCCATTAACCTACCCTTTTTGCATTTGGTTTACGACGAGTGATGATTAGTTTATCACTTGCTTTTTTACGACGAGTTTTAGCACCCTTAGTTGGTTTACCCCAAGGAGTAACTGGATGACGACCTGAATTCGTTTTACCTTCACCACCACCATGCGGGTGATCAATTGGGTTCATTGCAGAACCACGAGTTTGAGGACGGATACCCATATGACGAGTACGACCAGCTTTTGCTAAAACGATGTTAGAGTATTCTTCATTTCCAACTACACCAACAGTTGCCATACATTCACCAAGAACAAGTCTCATTTCAGATGAAGGCATACGTAAAGAAACATACTTACCGTCACGACCCATAATTTGAGCAGAAGTTCCAGCTGAACGTACCATTTGTCCACCTTTTCCAACTTTTAACTCAACGTTGTGTACAGTTGTACCAACAGGGATGTTTTTAAGTTTCATAGCATTACCAGGTTTAACGTCTAAACCAGATTCAGCTGCTGAAATTTTGTCACCTACATTTAAACCTTTTGGTTGTAGGATATATCTTTTTTCACCATCAGCGTAAGTTACAAGAGCGATTCTACAGTTTCTGTATGGATCGTACTCGATAGTGCTAACTGTACCTTCGATGTTCATTTTATTTCTTTTGAAATCAATGATACGGTAAAGTTTTTTAGCACCCGCTTGCTTATGACGAGATGTGATACGTCCGTTGTTGTTACGACCAGAGTGAGTTGGTAACTTAACTAATAATGAACGAACACTTGCTTTTGCTGTAATGTCTGAACTATCTACATTCGTATAAAAACGACGAGATGGAGTTATCGGTCTATAAGTTTTAATTGCCATCTTATACCGCCAAACTTTCTATTTGTGCACCTTCTGGTAAAGTAACATAGAACTTTTTGAAGTCGTTTTGTTTACCTTGTACACCACGGAATCTTTTTACTTTTCCGCTTTGATTTAAAGAGTTGATTTTTGAAGGAATAATTCCAAAATACTCTCTAAACACCTCTTTAAGACCTGTTTTAGTCATACGTGGTGAAGTTTGAACAACGATAACACCATCTTCTTGTAGACCAAGAGTCTTCTCTGTATATAGTATAGATTTAATATCTGTAATATCTGCCATTACTTAGCCTCACTTACAAGATTTTCCCATACAGCTTTTTCTATCACGATTGAACGATAGTTTGCAGCTAAGTATGCGTTTAACTCATTAGACTCAATTACATAAGTAGATTGAATGTTTTCAAATGCTAAGTATGTTTTTTCATCTAAAATCGATTTTACAAATAAAGTATCTCTTTGGTTAAGAGCTTTGAACATTGCGTTTGCATCTTTAGTTTTACCAGATGCTACTTCAATGCTGTCTACTACAAAAAGAGTACCGTTTTGTGCATGCTCGTTAAGAGCAAAATTTAAAGCAAGTTTCTTTTGCTTTTTGTTAACTTTTAAATCGTAGTTACGGTTGTTTTGTGGACCAAAAGCTTTACCACCACCTACGAATACAGGAGAACGACGAGAACCAGCACGAGCACGTCCGCCACCTTTTTGAGCCCATGGCTTTTTACCACCACCACGTACATCACTTCTACCTTTTGCGATTGCTGTATTAGCACGCATAGCAGCTTGAGCTGATTTTACATAAAGGTATAAGTTATGAGGATTGATTCCAGAGAAAGACTCTGGTAATACGATCTCAGATGCTTTTTCCATTTTTTCATTTAAAACGATTGCTGCACTCATTATTTAGCTACCTTTACACGACCTAAAGTACCGTTAGCTCCACTTACTGAACCTAAAACCGCAATGATTTTGTTTTCAGCATCGAAAGAAACGATCTCATTTTTTACACTGTTTTGTGTATTTCCGTATTGTCCAGGCATTTTCTTACCTTTCATAACACGACCTGGCCATTCAGCATTACCGATAGAACCTGTTCTACGACCAAATCTATGACCGTGAGATGCAGGACCACCACCGAAATTCCAACGCTTCATACCACCTTGAAAACCGCGACCTTTAGTTGTAAAAGTTGATTTTACAGTTGTTGCTTCTGCTAATGGAGCTAGATCTAAATCACCAGCTTCAGTGTTTGCAACTTCTAAAGTAACGAAACGGTTAAACTCAGATGAAAGGTTAAATTTCTTCTGTTGACCTTCAATTGCTTTATTCATTTTTTTGCCGCTAGCGTAAGCCACTAGTGCTTTACCATCGTTTACATCACACACTTTTGCATCTAGAACTCTTAAAAGAGTAACAGGTTTTGCAGGAACTGTGATAGTACGGCTCATACCGATTTTTTCAACAATATATTCCACTTGTTACTCCTTATTTATCCATTGAGCGAACTTCAACGTCCACTTCTGGTGCAAGATCTAGTTTCATTAATGAATCTACAGTCTCTGGCGTAGCAGAAACGATATCAATCATTCTTGCATGCATACGAATTTCAAATTGCTCACGAGATTTTTTGTTAACGTGAACAGACTTTAAAACTGTATATTTACGAATTTTTGTTGGTAAAGGTATTGGACCACGGATTACCGCACCAGTACGCTTAACAGCCTCTACGATTGACGCTACAGATCTATCAAGTACACGATGATCGTAAGCTTTCAATTTCAAACGAATTTTTTCCATAATTTTCCTTCTAAAGAACTCGTTAGCTCGATGGCTAACCATTTAAGGGAGCAGAATTATACTCAAATTAGTTCTATAATTCAAGGATTTAGGGGCTAAAAAATGAAAAATAAAGAAATTTATTTCCTTTTAATAAGGAAGTGATAAAATTATGTTATCAAAATTTTGGATAAAAATATGGAAATTTTACTTGAAGAGTTTTATAAAATTGATTTGCACCTTGATAAATATCATGACAGGAAGGTACAGATCGATGAAAGATCGTATCAAATTAACGGAATTACAAAGAGCGGAAAAACACAACTTGTAAAATCGTATCTGCTCTCTCATAAAAAAAGCAGCTATCTTTATATAGATTGCAACGACATCAGAATAGATGTAGAAACGCTGAATGATTCACTCAATAAGTTTTGTAAGGATAACAGAATCGATATTCTTGTTTTTGATAACTATAAAGAGGAGTTTAACTTTCCAAATGTTTCCCAGCTTATTATCACCTCAGAGAAAAAGCTACCTATTCCCGAACTAGATACTCTTGATCTTTATCCGCTCGATTACGAAGAGTTTCTGGCGTATGAACACAAATATGACTCCTCTGCTTTAAATCACTTCTTCCAACTTGGCGGACTTGCCGTGATGCACAAGATATATAGTGATGAGAGGAATATCTACCTGCAACAAGTATTTCAAAATGCTTTGGATAATATTGAATTTGATATTCTCATACTTTGTGCAAAGTTTAACTCTCAAAAACTCTCTGCTTTTACAATCTATGAAAGGTTAAAGGCAAAAAGAAAGATTTCAAAAGACAAACTCTATAAATCATTTGAAAGTTTGGTAGAAAAAAAATATATCCATCTTCTAGAGAAGTTTAACCATACAAGAGCGACAAAAAAGGTCTATCTATGTGATACATCTTTAAAATCAGCACTCTCTTTAGAAAAAAACTTTGGACGCTTATTTGAAAATATGGTTTACCTTGAGCTTCAAAAACAAAATAAAGAGCTCTATTACGATGACGATCTGGAGTTTTATCTTCCCCAAGACGATGAGATCATTTTGTGTAAACCCTTTGCGGACGAGAGAAAGGTGTTTAAAAAGCTAGAGAGTTTAGAAGCGTTTATCTTTACATATTCAATTAGAAAGATCACAGTAGTTACTATGAATAAAGAGGGCTCTCTCTCCCACCCTCTTTCTAAAGTCAACATTATCCCCTTTGATGTATGGGCACTCGGCGACTAGAGAGATGATAGTTGATGCTGCAGGCTCGATTGTATCGTTGGGTATTTAAACTCAAACCCGCTCTCCAATAAAGCTCTTGGATGGATCTCTTTAGATCCGGTAAGTACCGTTGCAGCCTCTCCGTAAATGATTTTAAGTACAAACTCCGGTAAAGGGAGCAGCGTAGGTCTGTGCAATATAGCGCCTAGTGCTTTTGTATATTCGTAATTCCTTACAGGTTTGGGGGTAGTAAGATTAAAAGTACCCACAAGTTTTTTCTCACATAGATGCTTGTATGCAGCTACCAAATCATCTATGTCGATCCAGCTCATTATCGTTGTACCGTCGCCTACGATTCCGGCGACACCCAGTTTAAAGGGTGTTAGCATCTGCTTTAATGCTCCGCCTTCCTTTCCGATCACAATCCCAAAACGGGTAATAGCGGTCGGTTTGCTACACTCTAACGCACTTTCTTCCCATACCTTTGTTAATGATCCCAAAAAATCATCTGCATACTCTTTGTAACTCTCATCATAAACACCATCATCAGGATATGCCCCGATAGCCGATGTGGAGATAAAGTAATTCACATCACTCTCGTTGATCGCACTTACTAAAGTTTTTGTCGTTTCCACTCTACTATTTATAAGTACTTTTTTATACTCCTCATTCCATCTTTTAATAATGGGAGCTCCGGCAAGATTGATAACAGTATCTACACCTTCGAGTTTTTCAAGTATCTGCTCTTTTGTATCATCTCTATGAATATGTACATTCTCTTGAAAATGTTTTTGCAAGTGTGATCCCACAAAACCACTTGCTCCGGTGATTGCTACTTTCATAACGCACCTCCTGTATCTTATAATAGTATCATACTATCGCGTTACTTTGTATATTTTTTTCTTTTAGTGTTTAAATAGTTCTATTGCTCTTTTTGCAGCCTCCTTATGAACAACCATCGGTTTCGGATAGTTAGGGATATCATTGCTTAGAAGATAATGTTCATCATGTAGATATTTTGACGGTATCTCTTGTAACTCAGGCAGATATTTTTTTATATAGATTACATCTTTATCAAACTTTTTACTTTGTAGGTAAGGGTTAAAAACTCTAAAATAGGGCTGAGGGTCTACTCCGGTTCCCGCACTCCACTGCCACGACAATACATTACTTGCTTTATCGTAATCAAGAAGATATTTTGCAAAAAAAGCCTCACCCATCTGCCAGGGTAATAGAAGATCCTTGGTAAAGAATGAAGCGACTACCATCCTTACTCTATTATGCATCTTTCCCTTAGTGAGCAATTCCCTTACCCCTGCATCTATAAAAGGGACACCCGTTTTTGCATTTACAAACTTTTCAAATTTTTGACTATCTTTTATTCCCTGAAATGTGTACTTGAAATTTTGGGTCTCCAAGCTTGGAAAATGAAAAAGCAGATAGGCATAAAATTCTCTGAATATCAACTCTCTTATAAAGTCGTAACTTCCTTGAATTGCAAATAACTCCCTTACTATCTCTCTAATGCCTAATACTCCAAAACGGATAGAAACACTGAGTTCTGAAGTGCCATTTAGTGAGGGAAAATCTCTTTGTGTTTTATAATCAGCCAACTTCTTTTTAAAATCTTCGAGCTTTTGGCGAGCTTTTGGAAGTGTAATGTTTTGTTTGACAAAACCCATATCAGACAAACTAGGTGTATCCTCATAATTGTAGGAGAGTAACTGCATTGAGCCAATCTTCACTTCTGTAAGATCTTTTGATTTTAAACGCTCCATGGCAACTTTATAAAAAGGGGTGAAGAGAAGATAAGGGGTACCATCTTTTTTTAAAATCTCTTTGGATTTAAAGAGATACGTTTCATTGAGATAACGAAAGTGGATCTTATGAGAGATAGTAAGATCTCGTTGTTTCGCATATGAATCGTAATCACCGGAAGCTACTACCTCATCAAAATCATACTCCTTTAACAGCTTCTCAAAAACATCTTCAGGAAAATCGTAAAATATTTTCAGATCAAGCCCTAGTGCTTGGAGCTCTTTTTTTAATTCAAATACATAATCATATATAAGAGTTACACGTTTATCATCTTTCTCTAACTTATCTAAAATATGTTTATCAAATATAAATATAGGAAGCACTTCCCCCGTATAGGAAAGAAGTTTGTTATCTCTTACTCGCAAATCTCTGCGAAACCAAAGAATACGCTTCATAATTTTTTACTTTTAGTATATGGGTTTGTTGATTGGAGCGAAACTTGCATCTTTATTCCTATTAATTTTTATAACTCTATCATTGTATAAAATTATTTTGTAGTTTTAAATTATCCGCCAATTATGTTTACAACTAACTTCAAAGTAATCTATGCTAGAATTACCAAAATTTACAGTAGGGTGTTTAACAAGATGTTTTTTTCTAAAAATGATGATACAAAGAGAGTTCAAGAGCTGGAAAATAAAATAGCTGCGCTCGAAAATGAACTTAATTTTTACAAAGAGATCGCAAACTTTTCTCAAGATGAGATTGTTGTTGCATTAGATAATAATGAAGAATATATTTTTGAAAACAGCAATGCTGCAACCAATATCCAAGAGCATACTCAATTAGCTAAAGAACTGCAAAAAAATACTGAAATTATAGAACTTAACCATTGTACGGGGAAAGTAGTATCTAAAAAGATGCAAAGTACTGATGCGACCCTTTATGTGATCAAAAAAACAGATATGAGAGATACTCGTGACAGCAACATCCTTTCTTTACACCAACATGCAATTACTACTGCCTTACTAGATACCCAAAATACATTTTCACTCATGCTTGAAGAGTTAAAAGTTATGAAAAGCGAATCGGTAGAGATCGCGAATGAATCAAAAGAGGGATTGTCTTTGATCATACAATCATCTTCTGATATGGATCTATTAACGCAGCATATGGAAGACAATCTCAGCGGGATGAATTCACTCAATGAAAGAAGCAACGAGATTTCCAGTGTTATTACACTTATTCAAGATATCGCCGATCAGACAAACCTTCTTGCCCTTAATGCTGCAATTGAAGCAGCTCGTGCAGGTGAGCATGGACGTGGTTTTGCCGTAGTTGCAGATGAAGTAAGAAAACTAGCTGAAAAGACAGCTACTGCAACTAAAGATATCTCACTGGTCGTAAAAGCGATGCAGCAGGAGACTCACCAGGCTGAGACAAGTACAAATGAAGTAAATACTATTGTAGTTAATACAAAAGACAACATTGCGAACTTAAACAAAAAGATAAAATCTTTCCAAGAGAATGCATCCCGAAACCAGTTTGAAGTGGAACACTTAAGTGATAAAATCTTTACATCTCTGGCAAAAATCGATCACGTGATCTATAAACATAATGTATATGCCCTTATCTTTGGAGAGGAAAATACATTTAAATCGGTATCTCATAAAGAGTGTCGTCTCGGGAAATGGTATTCAGATGGAATAGGAAAAGAGAACTTTTCAAAAATGCCTTCATATGTTAAACTTGACCAGCCTCATGCTATTGTCCATCAAGAGGCAAATTTACTTGCAGATGAGTGTGGCGGCGATAAGGTTATATGTTCAAAAGAGATTATAGAAAAACGTATCAATGCTATTGAAGATGCGAGTAAAGATGTATTTAAATATTTAGATCAACTGGTTGAAGAACGTGCAAAAGAGATGATGCACTTAGCAACAAAAGAATTATTTAATTAAGGATGTTATGATGGAAGAATCAAAAAAAAATATTGTAATCATTGATGATGAAAATGAAATTTTAACAATGTTAGAGAGATTTTTAACACGAAACGGTAACTATAAAGTAAGAACTTTCAACAACCCCCTTACTGCTATCTCTTCTCTTCCTAAAGATACAGACATTATACTCCTAGATATAATGATGCCGCAAATGAGTGGTATAGATGCGCTGCCAAAACTTTTAGAAAAAACTCCGGATGCGAAAGTACTGATGATGACGGCATACTCTACACTGGATAAAGTACTCAATTCACATAGATACGGTGCAACTGACTATATTATGAAACCTTTCCCTTCATTAGAAGCTTTAGGGAAAAAAATTGAAGAGGTTTTGAAAAAATAACCTATGAGTTTAGAAGAGGTATCCATACTCCTCGTTGAGGATGAAGACAGCTCAAGAGAGATGCTTAAACACTTTCTTGAACAACTTGAATTTGCCAAAATATATACAGCTAAAGACGGCAAAGAGGGATATGAATGCTTTTTAAACTACCAGCCTGATCTGATTTTAACAGACTTAAGCATGCCGATTATGGATGGGCTTGTTATGTCTGAAAAGATCAAGTCTATCACTTCCCATGTCCCTATTCTCCTGATTACAACCCGTTTTGAAAAAGAGATCACAGAAAGAGCTGTTGATATCGGGATAGAGGGCTACTTGTTTAAACCTATCAGTTTCGATCGGCTCGAAAAACTCCTATACAAATACGCACATAGAGTTTTACTGGAACGTAACCTTACACATAAGATGAAACTTTTAAATGAGTACAAACGTGCAATAGATGTAAGTTCTGCAGTTACAAAAACAGATACCAACGGTACTATCACCTATGTCAATGATGCCTTTTGTAAAATGTTAGGCTATAGCAGAGAAGAGCTCATCGGTCATAAGCACAATTTAGTCAAACATGCCGATACGCCACCTGGAACTTATGAAGATCTTTGGAAAACCATTACACAGAAAAAAGTTTGGAAAGGGAGGATCAAAAACCGTAAAAAAAACGGTAAAACCTCCTATGAATACTCTATTATCGTACCTATTCTCAATGAAGATAATGAGATTGTAGAGTTTATAGCACTCAGACAGGATATTACCGATCTGTTTTATCAAGAGGAGTATCTCAAGCGTCGTATCCAAGAAGAGGTAGATAAAAACCTTTTGGAAACAAAGTTTTCAACTATCGGTAGAATGGCAGCCGGCATTACTCACGAGATCAATACACCGTTAACATATATTAAAGGGAATATAGAGTTGATGCTCCAAGATATTCAGAGTATGGATGATACGGTTAAACAAAAAGATTATCTTCTTGAAGACAGTAAAACACTTCTTGACGGTGTTCACCGTATTGCCAGTATCGTGGAATCGATGAGGGAGATGGCTTCCCAAAAACAAGAGGTGCCGCAACCCACAAATGTATATGCCTCTTTGATCACAGCATTAACACTTGCGTACAATAAAGCAAAACAGATCTCTGAGATACGTATTCAAAATGAAATATTTAAAATTGGTATGGATAAAGAGAAGTTTAAGTATATTGCCGATGTTCAACAACAAAGGATTGAACAAGTTTTAGTGATCATCATTAACAATGCCCTGGATGCACTTAAAAGAATAGATGATTTCAGCCAAAGACTTTTAGAGATAACGGTAGAGAGAGAAGATGAGTTTATCGTAGTTAGAATCCAGGATAATGGTGGCGGTATTGATGAAAAGATCTTACCAAACATCTTCGATCCTTTTGAAAGTAATAAGGAGGAAGGCGGAATGGGAATCGGTCTTAATGTCGCAAAACGGATCATAGATGACCATAACGGGAAAATCATCCCTTCTAATCATGAAAACGGAGCACTTTTTGAAGTGTATCTACCTATTAAAGGAGAGCTATAGTATGCTATGCGGAATAGATGAAGCGGGTCGCGGCTGTATTGCCGGTGATCTTGTTGTTGCAGCTTGTATTTTTAAAAATGACACTGTTATACCCGATGGTCTGAATGACTCAAAAAAGATTACCGAGAAAAAAAGATACGAACTCTTTGATCTGGTAAAAAATACGACACACCACCACATAGTGATCAAGTCTTCTCATGAAATTGATCAAAAAGGGATCTCTGTATGTATGCAAGAAGCACTACAAGAGATCAAATCTACCCTAAAAGCAAAAGAGTATCTCTTTGACGGAAATACAACATTCGGTATAGCAGATCTAAAAACGATGGTAAAAGCGGATGGGAAAATCCCCGAAGTAAGTGCTGCTTCCATTCTTGCAAAAGTAACCCATGATCGAAATATTATATCTGATGCCAAAAAGTATCCCCTCTATCAATTTGAAAAACACAAAGGATACGGTACTGCATCGCATGTCGCACTTATTAAAAAGCATGGATATTCTCCTATACACAGAAGAAGTTTTAAGATTAAAGCATTAGAACCTACATTATTTGACAATATTTAAAAATAACTTTTATTTATAATTTTTTTTATGGAAAAAGTTATTTTTAAGCTTTTCTTTATACCAATAGCTATAGAATAATTCCTATTCAATAAAAATATAAAATAACTTTAGGAGTTATTATGGATGAATATGTATTGAAAAGTGATGATTTTCTAGTCTCCCAAACGAATGAGCAAGGGATTATTCTTTTTGCTAACGATGACTTTTGCAAAGTCGCCGGATATTCATTGGATGAGCTTATTGGACAGCCTCACAGTATAGTGAGACATGATGATATGCCAAGATCTGCATTTGAAGATCTCTGGAATACTGTTAAAGCAAATCAAGTATGGCACGGATATGTAAAAAACCGTACCAAGAACGGTGGCTTTTATTGGGTCTATGCAACTGTTTATCCACTATACGACGAGATTCAAAANCGGATATGTAAAAAACCGTACCAAGAACGGTGGCTTTTATTGGGTCTATGCAACTGTTTATCCACTATACGACGAGATTCAAAAGATAAGAACATATCTCTCATGCAGACGTAAACCTTCCCCTGAAGAGATTACACAAGCTGAGCAGCTTTATCGTACATTTGTGTAAGAGGTTTTATATGACTAACTTGCAAAAAAACATCCTTATCTCTTTCTTCTTTCTCCTTATATTTTGTTCATTTTACTTCAG
Source organism: Sulfurimonas sp. hsl 1-7 (assembly GCF_030577135.1). Classification (NCBI taxonomy): domain Bacteria; kingdom Pseudomonadati; phylum Campylobacterota; class Epsilonproteobacteria; order Campylobacterales; family Sulfurimonadaceae; genus Sulfurimonas; species Sulfurimonas microaerophilic. The sequence continues at coordinate 326,407 of NZ_JAUIRR010000002.1, forward strand.
CGATTCAACACTTGTTTATACTCTAATCACTTTGATTACCTACCTTTTAGTGATAGTTTTATTTAAAAACACTTCTACTCAAGCAAATGCAGAGATTCAAAAAAAACATTTAGAACTTATTGAGATGATGAATTTTAAAAGAAATCAGCTTAACCATAATGAAAATGCAGCAAACGAAGTGGAAGAGAGTTTTAACCAGATTATTCACAGTTGCCAACAAGCTACACTAGAGGATACAAAAGTAGCAGGTGAGATGGTACTCATAGCAGATAAAGTAGCCAAAGGACATTTCTCCTGTCGCATCTCAGCCGATACAAAAACACCCCATGTACATGTTTTAAGAAACAGTTTGAATAAAATGTTAGATAATTCTGAGGAGAACCTTGATAATGCTATAAACACACTAAAACAGTTTTCAAACGGTCAATTTGAAGCTAGAAGTGAAGTCAAAGTGGAAGCAAAAATGGCAGATCTTCTGAACAATATTAATGCTCTTGGTGAAGCCCTCAGCAGCATGCAACAACAAAATGAAGATTCAAATAAACAGATAATGGAGTCTTCACAAACATTAAATGATACAATCGAAGAGATAACAAATACAACAATAGTAGATTTTAAAAAGATGATCACAGATATTGTTGAACAGATTCATCATATTTCAGACAAAGAGAACGATATGGTGCATAAGCTCCAAACACTTGTAGAAAATGCGAATGAAACAAAAATCATCTTAGAGACCATAGGGGATATTGCCGATCAAACAAATCTTTTAGCACTTAATGCAGCCATAGAAGCTGCACGTGCCGGTGATCACGGTCGTGGCTTTGCCGTTGTAGCCGATGAAGTAAGAAAACTTGCAGAGCGAACACAAGCAAGTCTTGCTGAGACATCAACTACTACAAACCTGCTTATTCAATCGATTGCAGAAAGTTCCGAATCGTTAAATAAAAATGCTAAACATGTTAATGAAATATCCGGTGATGTTAGCAATGTTAGCAGTAAGATGGATGAGATTATAGATACACTGAACAACTTAACAAATTAAGCTAATTTATTATATAAATTTATAAATTGCTATATTATTGCTTCGTTTATATTCTACAATAATATATAAATTCTATTGTAAAAGGATATACAATGTTACTAATAGAGATATTTACAGATTACATTCGTAATAAAAAAGATTTACGAGAATATGTAGAGCGTAGAAAAGATATCAATGAGCGTGGTGAATTTAATGATGCTAAACTGATCCAAATTCAGGAAAACCTTGAGCGACTCAAAAGCGAAAATCCTGAAATTTACAATAAAATGTATGACGTACTGGAAGAGATTATCGAACAAGACAAAGGGCAATTTGTAGACTACTCTTTAGACTTTGCACGAGAAGTACTAAAAATGTTTAAAAACCAATCATTAGAAAGTATTTATGAAGAGTATAGAGATACTTTAAAACATAAATATCAAACGCTTAATTAGAAGATTTTTTGAACTACAAGCTAATATTTCATGGAAGAGTTATTCACATCTGCTAATGTAGGTGTTGTTTTACTACCGTATTCCCAGTACCAGAACCTTGGTGTAGTTGTACTATTTCCATCTCTACATATAATTTCATACTTGTTATCTGTAGTTCTTGCTGCATTAGATGGAAATGTAGTAGCCGAAGTTGCATTAGCATCAATACATTTGGTCAAATCAACCGTAAAACTACTAAAAGATGGAGGAAAATCTATATCCCTATTTGTAATATTGTAATTTCCATCTATAACACTACCTTTTTTTCCATCTTCTAGAGATGCATGCCATTTCACCGGACCAACTGTACGATTAAGTGTTCCGACAAATCCTTTCATTACGACTTCATTAGCTTGTTCACTCACCCCAAAAAATTTCGGCAAAGACACCGCTGATAAAACACCTACGATAATAATTACAAAGATCAACTCTATCATGTTAAAAGCAGCTCTTTTCATGTGAAACTCCTGAGATAACTTTAATATATATCCATTATTTCTAAAACTAACTTTAGTTTTTATTAACATATTATGTTTCATATTGTACTACTGCATGCTTACTGCCTAAACAAAATTCAAGTTTCACCTCTCTTTGTGGGAATATTTTTCCATAAAAACAGACCGTTAGTGCAAAGAATGCAACACAGATGCAACACTAAGCCGACATACTTTTATCTATAATTTTTTTTAATAAAAAGGAAGGTGACGTGGCAGGAAAAGAACTGACGTTTAGTGAAGATGAGTTTATTGTTTCAAAAACGGATACAAAAGGACGTATAACCTATGGAAATGACCTCTTTATAAAAATGAGCGGCTATTCAGAAAAGGAGCTTTTAGGTCAACCGCATAATATATTGCGACATCCGCAGATGCCCGCAGTGATTTTTGAGTATTTATGGAAAAACATTCAACAAAAAAAAGAGGTTTTTGCTTATGTAATCAATCAAACAAAAGAGAAAGATTTTTATTGGGTTTTTGCAAATGTTACGGCAAGTATAGATGAACACGATACTATCATAGGGTACCACTCTGCACGTAGAAGCCCAAAAAAAAGTTCCTTAGAGTTTATAAAACCGCTTTATCACAAACTGTTAATTGCCGAAAAATCAGGAGGTTTAAAGAGTTCAAGGAAGATATTACAAACATTGTTAAAAGAAAAAGGAGTTTCGTATGATGAATTTATCTTCTCTTTCTAAAATTCAATATTTAAATATTGCCTCAATTGCTATTTTTTCACTGACACTTCTATATGCAATTATTTCTGACGGCTTTCATTGGATAGAGCTTTTTAATATTCTGAACTTTATCATTGCCTGGATCATTTTTACAAACATTAGAAAAACGAAAAAAGTGATTGAAAATGTATCTGAAATGATGTGTGAAGTGGAACTCGGCAAGCTAGAATCCCGTCTTACATCTATTGATGCCAAGGGGGAGCTTAAAGCTTTGTGTACAAGTACAAACAATATGCTTGATCAGCTTGAGGTATATATGCGTGATACCTTTGCGGTAATTGATGCACTTTCTGAAGATAAATACTACCGTTTGGTACAAACTTACGGATTGAAAGGTCTGTATAAAAAATCGGCTGAGAAGATCAATGGAAGTACGGTAAAAATGAAAGAGAATCATGAGGTTGTAAAATATTCTAAATTAGATACAACTCTTTCTGAAATCGGGCGTTCGACGGGCGGTTTGGATGTTATTCAAAAAAGTCTTTCAAACTCTATAGAAGAACTCTCCTATATCACCGACATATCTAAAGAGACGGCATCTAAATCGAGTCAAACAGTTGAGGGACTTAATAAAGTCACCCAAAATTTAAACGAACTTACCGAACTTGTAAATACATCTAACGATGCGATCAATGCACTTGGTGTTCGTGCTAACGATATAAATTCTGTTGTTAATCTTATTAAAGATATTGCTGAACAAACAAATCTCTTAGCACTCAATGCAGCCATAGAAGCAGCACGTGCAGGAGAACATGGAAGAGGTTTTGCAGTAGTAGCAGACAATGTACGAAAACTTGCAGAAAAAACACAGGCAGCTACTACAGAGATCTCTGTCGCTATTGGAGTGTTGCAACAAGAGACAGCTTCCATTTGTGATTATTCAGAATCTATGAGCGAACTTTCAATAGAATCAAATTCGATGATTCAAGATTTTACGAAATCAATTTATGGTTTTAACGATGATTCAAAACGAACAGCGGAACTTGTACTAAGTATTGAAAAATCTTCTTTTGTAACGCTTGCAAAAATTGATCATATTCTCTTCAAAGATAAAGCATACAGTTCTATTTACCAAAGAAAAATTCTAGGGGAATTTACAGACCATCACAATTGTCGTCTAGGAACTTGGTATGAACGGGGAAAAGGAAAAGAACAACTTGGAATGACGCAGGCATATAAACATCTGCCTCAACCGCATAAAAAGGTGCATGAATCAGTAACATATGCGATGAAGCTATTTGATAATAAAGAGGAAAATCTCCTTAAGCATGCAGAGGTACTTTTCGAAACTTTTAGAGAGATGGAGAATGCTTCTAGTCAACTCTTTAACTTGCTGGATGATATGCTTCATGAAGCGATTTCACAAACATATAAAAGACCCTAATTGAATAACTAGAATAAATGCAACAAACTTGCCACACTACTATGCGATAATTTTCTGCTGAGAAGGGAGGTAGATTTATGAAAGAGTTATCACTACATCTGTGTAGAAGTGTTGTTGCTTCTGCATATACCGGTAAGGCTTTTGTCATAATAGATTCTACACCTACATTCTATACTTATGATACAAATGCACTTTTTGAATCACATTCAAAGCTGCAGGGGTTTGCCACATACATTAATAGGTACAGCCACAATATCAGTGTATCACATGACGGTGCCCATGCACTTTTATGCGATACGAAAAAGAATAGAGTGCTTCTTATCGATATGGAAAATAAAAAGCTCAAAGCCAATATTCCATATGCAAAAGCACCTAGTTTTGCACTTTTTAATCATACATCGGAGTATTTTATTATCTCTAACAGTATTGGAAATATGACTATCTACAATACAGATACATTGGATGTTATAGCACAACTAAATATGCCCGATGAGTTACGCACTGCTACTTTTTCTGACGACTTTTCAAAGATTGCTATAGCTGCACACAATAAAAAGGTATATATTTACTCTATAGCGACTCAGAAACTCTTAGAAACGATTACATTTGATGAGATTGTAGAGGTCTTGAGTTTTTCAAAAAACAATACAACCTTACTTACATTTTCACGTAAAGGAAATGTAACACTCTACTCTCTTGTACACAAAAAAATGTATCGGGCAGCTCCTCATTCACAATGGCCTAGTACCTTGGCTCATACTGAGAATAAAGAGGTTGTACTTGTCGGGACAAGAGGTTCTCAAGTGGATATATATACCACTTCACGAGGGAATAAACTCGGTACGCTACATTTTGATTATTGGGGTGTTACCTCAATATATGTAACCAGTGAGCGTGTATTAGTCGGTTTCTCAGACGGCAACTGCATTATACTTGATATACAAGAGGAGGTTCAAAAGGCTCTAGAGGCACTGCAACAAAATCGTATTGAAATACTGGCAGAGCTTTGTTATATGTACCCTCTTCTTTTTATTAATCCTCAAGTGTGTGCTTTGATTAATGAGAAATATAAAGAGATATTCTCTTTTGAAGCTAAAAGTGACGAGCAGATATTGGGGTACGATGCCCTTATCTCTTTTATTATTGAAAATGATGCAAAAAAGCAGGAGCTTCTGACATATATATATCAGTCAAACGAAATTGTTTCATTTATGCAAGAGGTGGAGTGCGGTAATTTTGACGGAGCATGTGAAAATACCTATAAGTTCCCGGTATTACGACAACTACGAGAATTTAGCGAGTTTCGAACGATCTGTCATCGCAACGTTAGTGAAGAGATAGAACTTTTGGAAAAAGACCCTAATAAATTTACAACTTACAGAGAGGAAAAGACACATAACTGTACAGCGTGTATTTATAAAATATTGACCAATGAAGAGACTTTAAAACGGGTATATATGGATTTTAAAAAAGCGGTGCATGCAAAAAACTACACCACTATGCTAGATCTGGTAACAAAGTTTCCATCCTTTAAACAGACACGTCTTTATAGACGTATAATGAGTTATGGAGAAGCACTCATAGATAAGATTTTACTGATGATGCAAAGTGATCATATTGAAGAGGCCGCAAAGTATGCAGTAATGCTTTCAAAAATCAAACCATTTGAGAAAACAGGCTTAGATTTTAAAGAGCAGATCACCCATTTTGTAACTCTTGAACAAGCATCAAAGAACAATGATGTGCTAAAAGTGTTTGATCTCGCTGAAAAAAATCCTGCATTTCGAACAACAAAAGCATTCAAGCAACAACTACAAAACTACCAAGGTAAATACGGCTTGGCAAAAGTTCAAGCGATTAAAGGTGATGTAGCTGCCTGCAAAACAATTTTAGGAGATTATTTTAAAGTAGAACATTTTCAAGAAAAAAACTTAGAGATCTTAAAACTTGCGCTCCTTCATGAAATAAAACATTTCGCACCGAAAGAATCTGAAAAAAAATTTCTAGATAAATATCATGAACATTTTGGTTGGGATGAAGCATATGAACAAGTTTGCACTCTTTTACAACATACAGCAAACACAATAAAAAAACTTACTCCGATCGAGACTGATTATAGAGAGTTACAAACACTCATTGACGGAGAAAAAGTAAAAAACAAAGTAATTAAAAAAAAGGAAAACAAAAGTGAAGCGTGACCAACAGGTACATATAAGAACAAAAAATCTAAAAGAGAAAGGGAGAGAAATAGATATTTTAGTTGTAGAGGATGATGAAGTTTTATTGTCACAACTTGTAAAGCTTCTAAAAAAGTTTTTTAATAGAGTAGATATCGCTTCTAACGGAATAGAAGCACTTAACCGTATTTCAGAGAGAGATTACGATTTAATTATTACCGATTTAGTTATGCCGCTTCTAGATGGTTTTTCACTTATAGAAAAAATAAGACAAAACAACTCTGAGCAACTTATTTTAGTACTCTCTGCATATTCAGATAACGAAAATCTTTTGCAGCTTATCGATATGGGGATTGACGGGTTCTTACTCAAACCGGTTAACATAGATGTTGTGATGGAAAAACTCTCTAAAACATCTGAAATAATCTATAACCGAAAAGCACTACAGCACTATATGAAGATGCTCGAAGAGAGTCACGCAGAATTACTTCAAAGAGATTCTGAACTTGAGGAGACACTCAATGAGATGAATCAGCTTAAATTAGAAGTCAAAGAACAAAATACTCCTAATGATACAACTCAAGAGTTTATGAGTGCAGAAGAGTTTGCTAAGCTTTATCTAGATGAGATCTCTTACTTGAATGAAGAGTTTGAAATTCTTGAAGAACACTTTAATACCTTTTTACTCCAAGAGCATAAGAGTATTACCAATGAAAGCATAGACACTATTGCTCATCTGCTTAAGCAATACTGCAAGCATTTTGAAACGTATAATGAGTTTGCCTATTTACATGGTGAACTTTGCTCTTTGGCAGGAGAACTAGAAGAGCTACGTGCTTATCTAAACATCGAGATCTGCATCTCCTCTTTTATCTTGCTTTTTGATCATTTAGAACAATTAAGAAAAGGAGTTTTTGCATCTCAGAGTTTCCATGATATTCATAAACTAGACAAAGCATTTATAAAAGTTCTTGAAGATATATCTAATGAGATTAGTTCTTCATTAGAACTTGTAGATAGTTTAGTCTCGTAGTGTGAAGAGATAAGATGAAGCACCCTAAACTTTATGAGAATTTTGACCTTTTTTATAAAGAGAATAAAGATAATAATGCCCAATTGGTTCTTTTCCTCGCTGAGGAAAGCTCCCATGAAATCAAGAAGCTTCAAAATACGAAGCTCTCTATATACGGAGCCGTTCTTCCTGAAATTATTTTTGAATATATACATTACAAAAAAGGGATACTGGCTATCACATTAGAAGAACAAACTCAAATAACCATGATTGCTGCGATGCAAAAGCCATCTTTTAATGTTTTAAAAAGCTCTAATAATTCTTATTCCCTATTTATGGATGGTATTTCAAGATATATTAACTCTTTTTTAGAGAAATTTTTTGTTGCAACAGATCACAATGTAACCATTTTTGGAGGAGGTACAGGGAAACTGAGCTTAGGACAAAAAAAAAGTATTTTTGAACTTCTAAAAACGTACCCTCTTGGTATTGAAAATTATGATAGTGATAAGGGCCTTCTTTTAGTGGGAGCTATTGAAGAGAATACTCTTATTTATCTTTTAAAAGATGAGAAGCAAATGTTCATTGAAACAGCACAGAATACTCTTCATAAGCCTAGGCACTTCTTTATTGTTGATTATATTTCAAAAGTATTATTTTTGGAAGATCATTTTACTCAAGACCTGCAAGCCGTTAAAAGAATGAGTGTTGCACATATTTTTTGTCGACTGCTTAGTTTAGGTGAACTTACAAATAACTCAAACCGCTATATTGAATTATGCAATAAAACTACTCTTTTGGAAGCACTTTAACATATGACACAAAAACTTACTATAGCTTATGAATGTATTAACTCCATAGGAAATTCTCTTAATCTTGAAGAGATGCTTGAAGACATTATCGGGACTTTTGTTCGAGCAACAAATGCTATTGGGGGAAAATATATCAGTACCCGCAGGATAGAACCTAAAAATATTATTCAAATTGGTCATGATTTTACAATGCCCCTAAAACTTACAAGTAAGAAAGATAGTTTTAGTGTTCATACTCTTGAAAACTCAATGGAACTACTTGATGTGTTTATCCATGAGGGTCATTTTCTTTTTGCTTTTGATCAAAAGAGCGATCTTGAGCATCTGGGGAATATGTTTGTAAACTTTAGTACAAAGATCACCAATGCAATTGAAGCATGCTACAATGTAGAAAAGATCCACAAACTCAATCAAAATCTCAAACTACAAATTTCTGAAGAAAAAAATAAAAATGCTTTTAATGAGAAATTAATCATCTCTCAATCACGTATGGCGATTATGGGCGAGATGATTGGGATGATTGCACACCAATGGAGACAACCAATTACTATTATAGGGATGGTAACCAATAATATGGTTATAGACTTGCATCTTGATAATTTTGACAAAGAAAGAGCAATAAAAGAGCTTGAAACTGTCGATAAACAAGTCCATTATCTCTCACGCACTATTGATGACTTTAGAAACTTTTTTAAACCGAATAAACTTGCCCAAACAATCGATTTTCAAACAGTATGCAATGAACTCAAAACAATTTTAGGTAAAAGTTTTGAAACACATAATATTGAGCTTATTTTTGAAGGGGAGAAAACTATCCAAATCACCACTTTTAAAAATGAGCTTATTCAAGTTCTTTTAAATGTACTTACCAACGCCAAAGATGCATTTTCTGAAAATACAACGGATAATGCTTTTATAAAGATAACTCTAAAACGGTTAGCCGGAGGAGATGTAAGTATTTTTGTCCAGGATAATGCCGGTGGAATTTCTCCTGATATTATCAATAAGATTTTCGAACCCTATTTTAGTACAAAACATGAAAAAAACGGGACAGGATTAGGTTTATACATGTCAGCAATGATCTTAGAAAAACATCTAGGAGGAAGCATACTCGTATGTAGTGATATGCAGGGAAGTACATTTCATATCCGTTTTAGTTCAATAAAGGAGGAGACGAGTGTCTATTAATACAGTACCTTTAGCAGAAGCGATTGTACGTCTTCAACAAGAGGCAAAAGGTTTGAGTGTTTTATATGTAGAAGATGACCTAAATATACAAAAAGCATATGTACACTTTTTAGAACGATTTTTTGAAGATATGACTTACTGCAATAATGGAAAAGAGGGGCTGGAGGCTGCGTCGAAAAAAAAATTTGACCTCATTATCAGCGATGTAGAGATGCCTTATCTCAACGGTATCGAGATGGTGCAGAAAATTAAAGAAATTTTTCCTGAGCAAAAAGTAATACTTGTTTCGGCACATAAGGGTTCTGAAATTCTGCATCAGTCCATATCGTTACAGGTAGACGGTTATCTTTTTAAACCGCTCGATCGTACCATCGCCATAGATCTGCTTTATAAAGTAGTTTCAATACTAAAGACAGAGTATGAAAACCGTAAATATAAAGAGAATTTAGAGAAAATTGTAACAGAGAAAACACAAGAGCTTATCCGCTCTTTTACAATCGATAAAGTAACACAGTTTTACTCTTTAGCGAAACTGCAACAAGAAAAATTTGATAACATGGATAGATCGCTTGCTATCGTAAAGGTAAGAAAATTTAAAAGCATTAATGATTTTTACGGCTATAATGCAGGAGATTTCATACTGAAGCAGACAGCTCAGTTTTTACGTACAGAACTTCAAGAAAAATATCAAGAGTATGAGATAGAGATTTACCGTGTGTCAGGCTCCCATTTTGTTATTGCAAGCCAAGCAAATGTAAAAAAGCTCTACGAACTTATAGATGAGATGCAACATCTTTTTGAGATTACAAAAATAGATATCAAAGAGGAGAATCTTCTCTTGGAAATGGATGCGGCCGTATTGGATACCCATACAAAACCTTCATTATCAAATCTTGATAAAGCGCTGCGCAAAGCAGAAGCGATTAACGGCATTGTTTTATATGAAAATGATGAAAAAGAGGAACTCAATTACAAAAATAGGCTCCTGTGTAAAAATAAACTTATCAAAGCATATAAAGAAAACCGTATTATCAACTATTATCAACCGATAGTGGATAATAGAAATGGCACTGTTTATAAGTATGAGGCTCTTGTGAGAATGGTTTCAGAAGATGGAGAGGTGATCTCTCCAGGTGTTTTCTTGCCTATAGCGAAAGAAACAAAGATGTATGCACTCATTACAAAAAGCGTGTTGCTATCCGCTTTATATGATTTTCGTGAATCTGAGTGCATGGTGAGCATCAATCTTTCATTAGAAGATATTAAAAGTAAAGAGATCCGCTCTTTAATTCGCGAGGGTTTAGAACAGTTTCCAGAACCTGATCGCATCGTATTTGAAATTTTAGAGAGTGATGAGATAGATTCTTATACAGTCTTGGTAGAGTTTATTCAAGAGATACATAATTTAGGTGCGAAAGTTGCCATTGATGATTTTGGAAGCGGATATTCCAATTTCGAACATCTCACACGTTTGTATGTTGATTATATTAAAATCGACGGCTCTTTAATTAAAGATATTCATACAAATCACTATTCGCAGGCAGTTGTACAGATGCTTTACGATTTTGCTTCGAAAATGAATATAAAAACGATTGCGGAGTTTGTTTCTAAGTCAGAAATCAGTCATTATATCAACGCTATCGGCATCGATGAATCACAGGGGTATTTCTTTAGCGAACCACTCCCTTTTCAAGACTCTATGAAACGAATTTACAAGATCGATGAAGATAAGATATAATAAAAAAAAGAATCTAAAGCAGCAGCATATGAAACATACCTTAGAGCTTTTACAGAAACTTGCTTGTAACAAAAGTATTTTGATTGTAGAAGACGATTCTCTTATTATAGAAAGCCTCGAACGTTTGTTAAGTCATTTTTTTCAAAGTGTATTGAGTGCACAGAGAGTTGATGAAGCATTCGCTATTTTTGATCAACACAAGGAGAATGATCTTCTTATCATTACCGATATTAACCTCGGTGAAGAGAGCGGTGTTGAATTTGCTTGCAAGGTTAAAAAACAGAATCCTCAACAAAAAATTCTTGCAATCTCCGGAACTGAAAAACGGGAAGTATTTGTAGATTCTATTCGTTGTGGAATAGATAGATTTGTACTAAAACCATTGGAAGACAATGAACTTTTTGAAGCTCTCATAGCGTTGTTGCAGAAAATTGATTACGATAATGAGCTTAAGCATCAGAGCCAACTCTTAGAAGAATCTAGAGAGTATGCATTACAACTTTTAGAAGAACAAGATCAGTTTCTAAAAAATGCAATACACGAAATACATACCCCTTTAGCAGTTATTATTACAAACATTGATCTTTTACGTATGCAAAATATTGAAAACGAATCAATCGATGCAATTGAAGCGGGGAGTCGCATAATTCAAAACAGTTATGAGGACATGACCTACTTAATGAAAAAAGATCGCATGCAAGAGCTAAAAGAAAACATTGACCTTGTCTCTTTTATTACAGAACGTAAAAACTATTTCCAGTGTATTGCGGAAGTGAATAATTTACAGATCTCTATGTTGTTAGGACAGAGAAATTTACCGAGTCTTTTCTTTTCAGAGCCTAAACTTGCACGTTTGATTGACAACACTCTTTCAAACGCCATTAAGTACTCCTACAGACCTAGTGAAGTAACAATAACTGTTGGCTTAAGCAATTCAAAAATATTTTTTGAAGTACATAATGAAGGCCCTGTTATTCAAAACAAAGAGAAGATTTTTGAGCGTTTCCATCGCGAAAGTAAACATAACGGCGGCTATGGACTTGGACTTCATATTGTGGCGCAAATTTGCCAAGAGGAAAATGTAGAGGTTCAAATAAGTTCAACAAAAGAGAGAGGAACCTCTTTTCGATATATCTTTCACCATGCGACACAATTGCAACATAACTCTCCTAAAATACAAAAGATAAAGACGGAGAAATAATGAAAATATTATTACTTGAAGATGAGTATATGCTCTCTCGATCAATTCGTACCTATCTTTTAAATAAAGGGTATTTTGTAGACCATTTTGATAACGGTATAGATGTGATGAATGCGGTAAAATCCCAAAAATATGATTTTTACGTATTAGATATCAACACACCTCTTATGAGTGGGCTAGAGTGTCTTAAAGAGATTGTAAAACTTCATCCAGGTACACCAAAAATTATTATAAGTGCGTATCACGATATAGACTCTATTACCGAAGCGTTTGACTTGGGATGTAGTGATTATTTAAAAAAACCTTTTAATCTTAAAGAATTAGAACTGCGTATTGACCGCCTTACCTCTCAGGTATTGGCAAAACAAGAGGTAGAGGCGACAACAATTGTAAAACTCTCTAAAGAGTACACTTTCGATACCCAGACAAATCTTTTATACTATAAAGATGAAGTACAAACATTTACAAAACGGGAATATGCGCTTTTAGTACTTTTTATCAGTAACAGAGGGCAGATTATTCCCGATGAGAGTATTCGCTCTTTTATATGGGACGGAGAGGATGTAGAGAACTCTACCATTCGTTCTTTGGTGAATCGTTTGCGTTCAAAACTGCATGTGGATCTTATTGAAAATGTACGAGGCTTTGGTTATATGATGAGAAAGGGTGATGATGTCTAACTTGATTCAGAAGCTCAAAGAGGGAAGTGAACAAAGATCCGTACTTATAGTTGATGATGATTATGAACTTGCCAGTTCTCTAGGTCGTATACTAAAGATGTTTTTTGAGCAGTGTGTTATCGCTCATGACGGAGAAGAAGCATTAATGCTCTATAAGGAGGCACTTGAAAGATCAGAACCTTTTACTCTGGTTGTCACTGATCTGGAGCTTCCAAAAAAAGGTGGTTTGACACTTATTAAAGAGCTTCGGGAACTTGAGAAAGAACAACCTATTTTAATTATCTCCGCACACGATGCATCTGAGTTTATAACCGAAGCTATCTCTTTGGATGTAAAGGGATATATTTTAAAACCTGTCGCTATGCCTAAATTATTTGAGCATCTTGAAAAGATTTTATTTGAAAAAAACAACTCCCCAGAGAAGACACAGACGGTTGATAGTGTAACACATTGGGGGACTAAAGAAAAGCTTGAAGAATTGTTAACACACAAGTTAAATACGCATACTCTTCTATTGCGTATTAAAGTTAATTACCTCTCAAACATCTATCATCTAATTGGTAACGAATATGCAGATCAGTATCTTAAAGAGCTTGCTCTTTTATTAGAGAATATACAAGTTGACAGTGATGCACTGTTTTATCGTTTAAGTCTAGATGAGCTTGTAATTGTGTTAGAAAACAATACTTTAAACTATACAAAAAAACTTGCACAAGAGATGGTCTCTATTGCACGTTATTTTCATATCTCCGAAAACGGAATTATTATTAATTCTACACTCAGTATAGGGATTGCACAAGGGGAGAAAAACCTTTTACAAAATGCCAAGCTGGCTCTTGAAAAATCAAGTGAAAGCGGTAACGGTTTCGTAGCGTCATACACACAAGAGGAGTACGATAAAGATCTAAGCATTACTCATGGTCGCGATATTATGAAAATGATCTATAGAGCGATTGAAGATGATGCAGTTATACCTTACATTCAACCTGTTGTAGATATAAAAACGCAGGAAGTAGAACTCTTTAGTAGCTATGTACGCATTATGCAGGAGGAAAAAGTCTACTCACCTGAGACCTTTTTAAATATTGCTCAAAATGCACATCAGATGTCAATGATTACACGTTCAATGATTAAAAGTACTTTCGCTTTAAGTAGAAAAAATGAACATAATAAAGCACTTTTTACGATCTATCTTGCCAATGAAGATTTTTATGATGAATCACTTTTACCTTATATTCTTTTTTGGTCCTCTAGATATAATATAGAACCATCGTGTATAGCCTTTGAGATTTCTCAGACAGATTTTACAGAAGATGAGATAAATAAAAACTTCTCACTTTTAAATGAGCTCAAAAAGAACGGTTTTCAATTTGTTTTGAATAACTTTGGTTTAAATAACTATAATCTTGTAGCAGTTTTAGAATTTCAACCACAATATATTAAACTACATCCAAAGTTACTGAAAAAGGGTATGCTACATAATCGGCATCAAAATATAGAAAAAATTATTGCAATTATTCATCTCATAGGTGCTAAAGCGATTGCAACACACATATCAGATAAAGAACTTTTAGATTTTATGGAAACAACATCGATTGATTATATTCAAGGATATCAAGTTTGTGCTCCATACAAGGTAGAAACATATGAATGAAAAAAGATCACAAACAATAGAAACTTTAAAAGTTATTGCTCACCAATGGAGACAGCCTCTAAATCTTATCAGTATGGAAGCGATCAATCTAAATGTGCAAGCAAACTTGAATGAGCAAGTTGATTCTAAACATCTACTAGAAAGCACAAAACGCATAGAGGAACAAGTACAAAGAATGTCCGTGATTCTCAAGAGTATTTTGCACTTGGGAAGCTCAGAATCTTACAAACGCCTTTTCTCTTTAAATAAACTTTTTAATTCTATCTATGACGATTTCACAAAAGCAAGTAAAAATAAAACGATAGAGTTACAGATGAGTTCTATGGAAGATGATATACAAATATATGGATTTGCAAGTGATCTGCATGAAGTATTGCTCAATCTTTTAAATAATGCTGCAGATGCTTATAAAGAGCAAAGCAGAGATGAGAAAACTATTTTTTTAGAGAGTAGTTGTGATGATAAAAATTGTACTATAAAAGTAAGGGATAATGCCGGTGGAATTCCTGAAAGTATTGCAGATATGGTGTTTGAGCAAAATTTTTCTACTAAAATCACGGGAGAAGGATTTGGTATAGGTCTGTATATAGCCAAACTTCTTATAGAAACAGAGTTTGAAGGCTCCATAAATTTCAATACAACATCGCAAGGGACGGAATTTATTATTACAATACCGCGCAAAGATATATGTACACTCAAGTTTATCCATTAATATTTAATTGAATTAAGGTGACAAAAAAGTTGAAGTAAAATTTTTAAAGTGATTTTTTAAAAGAAGTGGTGCGGACGAAAGGACTTGAACCTTCACACCTTGCGGCACCAGATCCTAAGTCTGGCGTGTCTACCAATTTCACCACGTCCGCGTGGAATATGTGTTTAATGTCTCTTCAGACAACGAATATAAGTGGTACGCCCTACACGATTCGAACGTGTGACCGATGCCTTAGAAGGGCATTGCTCTATCCAGCTGAGCTAAGGACGCATAATATCAGACAAAATGGTACGCCCGATAGGATTCGAACCTATAACCCTCGGAGCCGAAATCCGAAACTCTATCCAGTTGAGCCACGGACGCTACAATTTGTTATATCGTCTTAGTTCTAATAATTAATTAATGGGGTGGAATATGGGATTCGAACCCACGGCCCCCAGTGCCACAAACTAGTGCTCTAACCAACTGAGCTAATCCCACCATGTTTAATTATTAATTATTGTAAAAAAAATGGTCGGGGTGAAAGGACTCGAACCTTCGGCCCCTTGGTCCCAAACCAAGTACTCTAACCATACTGAGCTACACCCCGACCTGAACATTAAAAAGCTTAGTTGCTGATTAATGAGGCTGAAATTATAGTGATTTATTTTCTTTTTGTCAAGTGTTTTTCCAAAATAATTTTAAAAAAGTGAAATTTTTCTGTATAATACATGAAATTCAAAAGGAATTTCAATATGAAAATAGCAAGGTTTAGTAGGATCGGATTTATTTTAGCAGCTGCAGGAAGCGCTGTAGGACTAGGGAATATATGGAAATTTCCATACATCACTGGTGAATACGGCGGAGGTGCTTTTGTTTTAGTTTATCTACTTACTGTTGTCCTTGTTGGATTTTCTATTATGATAGCAGAAATGCTCATTGGGTATCTTGGAAGACGCGATACTGTGTCATCGTTTGAAGAACTTGCACCAAATTATAAAGACCTTTGGAAGCTTGGTGGTTTTCAAGCAATGGCAGGACTCTCTATTATGATCTTCTATTCTGTCGTCATTGGATGGATCTTTAACTATATAATTACATCTTTAGAATATTTGCCTTCAAGTGTTAAAGAAGCTGAAACAACTTTTTCACTTATGTTACATACAGACTTCCTGACTCAGCTTCTCTACCATACACTTGCATTCGTTATGATCACTTATGTTTTAACAAAAGGGATCAAAGGGGGTATTGAGAGGATCAATCTTATACTTATGCCTTCACTAATGCTTATTTTAGCGGGCATGTTTATTTATGCAGTATCATTAGACTCTTTTTCAAGAGCCGTAGAGTTTATGTTTGCAGCTGATTGGTCTAAACTCAATTCTGAAGCATTTGTTACTGCAGTTGGACACGGTTTCTTTACACTTAGTCTTGGTATGGGTGCGATTATGACTTATGCCGCTTCAATGGAAAAAGGCTCAAACATTATAAAGTCTGCTTTTTGGGTTGTATTTTTAGACACTACGATCGCAATTGTAGCAGGCCTTATGCTTTTTACTTTTCTCTATCAATACGGTTCGGGACCGGCAAAAGGTCCCGGTTTAGTTTTTATCTCTTTACCTGCTGCATTTTATGAGATGGGAGTTTTAGGAAATTTCTTCGCCGTCTTATTTTTCTTAGCTCTTGCATTTGCAGGTCTGACATCGGCTGTTTCACTGGTTGAGCCTATGGTACAGTACTTTATAGATAGATTCTCATTCTCAAGAGCAAAAGCTTCGATTTTAATGGGACTGTTTTTCTGGTTTTTTGGAATTTTTGCAATTCTGTCAAATATAGATGGAGCAAAAGAGTATCTGACATGGGGTGAAAAAAGCTTTTTTGACTGGGTAGATTACGTTACAGCTGCCATTATGCTTCCAATGGGCGGACTTATTATGTCGATATTTGTAGGTTATGTTATAGAGAAAAACCGTGTTGAGGCTGCTCTCAAACCATTTTTAAAATGGGCGTTTGAGCCTTGGTACTTTTCTCTTAAATACCTTATTCCGATAGCTATGTTTGTAGTTATGTTAAATTTAATGGGGCTAGTATAATGGATATCACTCAAGAGTGCAAAGATATTTTAAAACAAGAGGGGATTAACTCTCAATCTACTATAGACTTTGAAGTAAACGGTGAAGATATGTCACTTACGTTAGAGTATATTATAGATACATATATGTTAGCATCAGAGGAATCGCAACTTGTATTTTTAACTGCGATGAAAAAATCGTTAGAAGCTGATGCTATAGGCTTAGAAAAATTCTTTGAAGGGATGGGACAGCTACTTCTAATGTCTCATTTATCGGATAAATTTGAAGGATAGATTATGGGTTGGACATGTCAACACGATCATAAAGGTTTTTGCAAACTGTTAAATGTAACTTGTACACCAGGAATTAAAGGGTGTATATTAAACAAAGGGCAACACGAATACTTTTTTTCCAGTGGAGATTTTGAAAAAGACAAAGAGAGAGAAGAGTCCAAAAAAGAGGACTCTATAGATTTTGCAGCATTAGCAAGGTCTAACTAGAACTGAATAAGTCCGTCAACCGGGCTAGATGCAGTCGCATAAGGTTTTTTCGGAATACGTCCCGCTAAATAACTCATACGTCCACCGATAACCGCATGTTTCATAGCCTGAGCCATAGCGATAGGATCATTAGCTTGTGCGATCGCAGTGTTTGTAAGCACACCCTCAGCACCAAGTTCCATAGCATACGCAGCATCACTTGCACACCCTATTCCCGCATCAACGATTACAGGTACACTTACCGCTTCACGAACGAAAACAACATTGTAAGGGTTTTGTACACCAAGTCCACTTCCAATAGGAGCAGCTAATGGCATAACAGCATCAGCACCCGCATCTTCAAGACGTTTAGCCATGATCGGGTCATCTGAAGTATAAGCCATAATAGTAAAGCCCTCTTTATGTAGTACTTCACACGCTTTAATTGTCTCAATTACATCCGGATATAAAGTTTTTTGTGTATCACCGATAACTTCCAGTTTAATTAGATCGATTCCTGTCGCTTCACGAGTTAATCTAAAAGTAGTAATTGCCTCTTCAGCAGTTACACATCCCGCAGAGTTTGGTAAAAACTTTACGTTAGTTCCCGCAAAAGTATCACGAAGATTCTCTTTATCCGGGTCAGTAATGTTTAAACGACGAACCGCAACAGTGATAAGCTCACTTCCAGATGCTAAAGTCGCCTCTTTTGTCATATCAAAAGAGTCATATTTCCCACTTCCAACGATCAGACGAGATCCTAGTTCATATTTTCCGATTTTTAGTTTATTATCCATTCTTCTTCCTAATCTAATTTATTTTCGTTTTCGTTATTTGTTCAAGATTGTTTGGTTTGTTTTTAGAGGCTCAGACCAAAGAGAGGATTCCTCCTCTAAAAATAAATCAAATAATCGTTTATACTTTTTTATTGTTGAGTTTATAACAAAACAATTCTTACAGTTTACATATACCATCGATCAAATCGATCGGCGTAAGTGAAAAATCAGCACCCTTGTAACTTTTTGCCAACTGCGTATGAGCAAGTGAACCGCTGATTGCAGCATCAAGCGGAGCATATCCCTGTGCTAAAAGCCCGGCAATAAGCCCTGCTAACACATCACCACTGCCACCTTTTGCTAAAACATTAGTCCCGTAAGGGTTTACAAATATCTGCTCACCTTGAGAGATAATCACATTTGTACCTTTGAGTACAAGTGTAACTTGCGGGAAATGTTTGCTAAAGAGTTGTGCATACTCAAATCTGCTTTGTTGTAATTCCTCTACAGAGATCTCTACGAGATTACACTGTTTTAAAACCTCGCAAAACTCTTTTGGATGGGGAGTAATTACAACATTTTTTCTCCCTAATAAACTAGAGAGTAAAGGGTGGTAAAAAATATCTGCATCCAAAAGCAGCGGATGTCCATTGCTGACAAAACGCTCCAATTCACTTTGAGAAAACTCGACACCTAGCCCCATTCCCAGTGCTATTGCCGATGCACTGCTTGGTAATTGATGTGATTGCATAATCTCGTAAGGGGCATTAATGTTTTCATTACTTAAAAGTGTGACCAATGCTGTTCCAAAACGAAAAGCAGCCTGTGCACTCATAACACTTGCTCCTGTTTTTTCTCCGCTTATCACTGCAAGATGCCCGTAAGAACCCTTATGAGTATTTTGCTTCTTTCTGTTTGGGAGCTGTAAATCACTCTCCTCAAGCAGTTTAATCTTCGAATCACTCTCATAAATTTCACGCGCTACGCCGAGATCTAAAACAGTTATTTCTCCGACGATATCTTTGACCTTATCTTCATAGAGAGATTTTTTTAAACCACCCATTGTAAGTGTATAATCGGCATTAAATTTATAGCCGCTTGGAATATCACACGCTATTTTCACAGCTTTGTAGTTATTTAGGGTCTCTAATGTTTGCGTTAACTCTGAGGAGAGTTCACCGCTAAAACCTGTTCCTAAAATAGCATCAACAATTATCTCGGTATTAAAAAGTTGATCGACAAAAGATACACCCACTTTTTGCGAACGCAAAAGCTGTAGCTTTGCCATCTCGCTTTTTGCCTCTTTTGCCATAAAAACTTTTACCTCATAATCTTTATGGAGTATGCGAGCGAGTGCTAAACCGTCTGCACCGTTATTACCACCTCCACAAACAACTAAAACAGTTGCTCCGCGGGAATAGTTGTTTTTGATAAAATCAGCCATACCATCAGCTGCATGTTCCATTAAAAGGTCTTCGCTTAGAGCGAACTCTTCATAACATTTGCGATCGAGTGAACCTACTTCATCAAAAATATTTTGCATCTCTACTCTTCTGGAATATACTCGTCAATTTGAACAACAGAGTTTTTAATCTCGTTAAACAGTAATGTTGGATACGCTGTTCTATATTGATAGAAAAATCTATTTTTCTTCAAGTTTTTCAAGTTTGAAGTGTTGAAATAATCTACATTCGCACATCTACCTACATACAAGAAAGTAAATAGTAGTTTTAAATGTGGATTCTCAAATGTTGAGTGTGGCTGTGCCAAGAAAGTAAAACCATATTTTTGTAAATTTGTAAAACTCAACATATAAAGTAAAAAGTCTTCAAATTTTGTATAGAAACCGTTTAAATTTTCAATATCGTGGAAAAAGTAATAGTAATTTTCTAACAGATCTTTATTTGAGATTGTCTGTGTCAGTTTTGACTTTACATCTCTTTTGTTTGAAAAAAAGTTAGGATTCACTGCCATATAGATATGTTTTCTTTGCGATACAAGTGCTTCAAATTCTTTATCAAACTCTTCTGTTTCATCAAATCTAATATAGTTAAAATGTTCATCTTTATATCTTAGTTCAATGTTATCTTCATGTGAATCGTCAAAGTCCAGATATATTGTCGGTACATCTTTATCAATAATGAAATTTCTTATTTTACAAGCTAAATTTGTTTTTCCCGACCCTTGTTCACCTAAGATCAGAGTGTTATAACAAAGGATTCTATCTTCTAATTTTAAAGTATCTATACTATCTAAGTATTTACCAATTACAGCTCTCATAAAAGCCCCTTTTTCATCTTCATAATATGTATTATATCTTATGAAGATAAAAAGAGATATAATAAGGGTATGAATTATAAAACTATTGCACAAGAAACATTAAATATCGAAGCACAAACATTACTAAAAGCTGCGCAAAACATAGATGATGTATTTGACAAAGCTGTTGAGATGATCCTTGGATGTAAAGGGAAGTTAATCGTAAGCGGTGTTGGGAAAAGTGGGCTTATCGGCGCAAAGATGGCTGCAACTTTTGCCTCTACCGGTACACCGAGTTTTTTCCTCCATCCGACAGAAGCACTTCACGGTGATCTTGGAATGATTGGAGCTGATGATGTAGTTTTAGCCATCAGTTACAGTGGTGAGAGTGAAGAGTTAAGCTCGATTCTCCCACATATCAAAAGGTTTGATGTCCCTTTAATCGGTATGACGAGAAATGAAAACTCAACACTTGGATCATACAGTGACCTTGTAATCAAAATTGATGTTGAAAAGGAAGCATGTCCGCTTAACACTGCTCCTACGAGTTCAACTACACTTACACTGGCACTCGGAGATGCACTTGCAGTATGTTTAATGAAAGCAAGAAATTTTCAAACAACTGACTTTGCCTCGTTTCATCCCGGCGGTGCACTTGGGAAAAAACTGTTTGTAAAAGTAAAAAACCTTATGCAGACACAAAACATTCCTGTTTTAGGTGAAGATGCACAGGTTAAAGATGCAATACTGAGTATTAGCCAAGGGCGTTTAGGAACGGTACTTATCGCAGATAAAGAGGATCGTCTTGTAGCCCTAGTAAGTGACGGAGATGTACGTCGTGCCCTGCTTAGTGAAAACTTTTCACTAGAAGACAATATTATGCAATATGCGACACTAAACCCTATGACTATAGATGACGAAGAGCTCTTAGCAAGTGATGCATTAGTGCTTATAGAAGAGAAAAAAATTCAACTGTTGGTTATCACAGATAAAGATAAAAAAATCAAAGGTGTATTACACATACACTCACTCATAGAAAAAGGGATCTCTTAATGGCAATGAGACTAAATAAATATATAGCACACTATTCAACTTACTCACGCAGAGAAGCTGACCGTGCAATTCAAGACGGTTATGTCCGTATCAACGGCGAAATCGAAATGAATCCTGCAACGCAGGTTGAAGAGGGGCGTGATATCGTTTATGTAAGCGGTAAACAGGTAAGCCCTAAAAACAAATACACAGTGATTGTGTATAACAAACCAAAAGGGGAACTTGTAACAAAGTCTGATCCAAAAGGGCGTCGTACAATATATGACAGCTTAAGCAAAGAGTTTAGACACTTTATCCCAGTTGGACGTCTGGACTTTGCAAGTGAGGGTTTACTGCTCCTTACTGATGCTTCACACGTAGCGACTGCTTTAATGGAATCAGACTTAGAGCGTATCTACAAGATTAAGATCAAAGGTGAAGTAACGCCAGAGATGGAAGATGCAATGATGAACGGTCTTTTCCTTGAAGATGCCAGTGCAGGTGCGCACTCTCACTCTAAGATCAAAGAGATGGAGTTTAAACCGTTTTTAGGGTACAAAATCCAAAAAAACCAGCCAAACTACTCGATCTTAAAAGTGGCAATCGCTGAAGGAAAAAACCGTGAACTTCGTAGATTTTTCGCACACTTCGGTGCTGAAGTAGTTGATCTAAAACGTCTTAGTTTTGCAGAGATCGAACTCAACAATCTTCCAACGGGAAAAACAAGATATTTAACAAGAAGTGAATATTCTGCACTTTACAAGTTTTTAAAAGAGGAAACTAAAAAACAAAAAGAGAGAGCCTAGAGTTGGACTTTGCATCACTTCTCCGTCCTAAAACCTTTGATGAGATCGTAGGACAAGAGCATTTAAGTTCTCTTGGTACCCCTTTAAGAACACTTTGTGAAAAAGGGGCATTGGGGCACAGTTTTTTTTACGGACCTGCAGGATGTGGAAAAACTTCCATCTCCAGAGTGATCGCAAATGTTATGGATCTCCCTTTTTATGAGCTTAATGCAACTTCACTCAAACTCGAAGAATTGCGAAAAATTTTTGCTCAATACAAAAATGCTTTACAAAAACCGCTTATTTTCATAGATGAAGTGCATCGTCTTTCCAAAAATCAACAAGAGGTACTTTTACCGATTATGGAGAGAAATGAAGCACTGATCATCGGAGCTTCAACTGAAAACCCTTTTTACTCTTTAACTTCAGCTATCCGTTCACGCTCGATGCTCTTTGAGATTAAAGCAATTAACAATGAAGCACTTACCAAGCTTCTTCAAAGAGCCATAGAAAAGTATGACCTAGAACTTATAGATGATGCAAAAGAGTATCTTATTGCAAGTTCAGGCGGTGATGCTAGAGCTATGTTAAAGCTTTTAGAGTTCGCCACAAACATCTCTAACGTTATAACACTGGACACACTCAGATCACTTCGTCCCAATGCGCTTCAAGCAGGAAGCTCCGAGGCGGGTGTACACTATGATCTTGCCTCAGCCCTCATTAAATCGATCCGCGGAAGTGATGCCGATGCTGCTATCTATTATCTTGCACGTCTTATTGACGGAGGTGAGAGTGCAGATTTTATAGCACGCCGCTTGGTAATACTTGCAAGCGAAGATGTAGGCAATGCAAATCCTCAAGCACTAACACTCACAACATCTTGTTTAACTTCTGTTAGCAAGATAGGTTATCCCGAAGCACGTATAATTTTAGCCCAGGCGGTTATTTATCTCTGTGCCTCACCGAAATCAAATTCGGCATACAAAGCGATCAACGAGGCACTTAACAGTGTACAAAACGGCAATATTATGAATATTCCGAAAAATATCCAGCAAAACAATGCTAACTATCTCTACCCACACGATTTTGGAGGCTATGTCCCTCAACAATACTTAGAGTATCCGCAACAATTTGTAGAGTTCAAAGAGATAGGATATGAGAAAAAAATGAAAGAGTGGCTCGAAGCGATTACAAAAAGTGTATAATTAAAAAAACACACTTTTCAAGGATCTCGCATGAGTAAAAAAAAGATAGATAAAGAAGCTCTTGATTATCACCAGTATCCACAACCTGGTAAAATCTCCGTAGAGGTAACCAAAGCGGTAGATACACAAAAAGATCTCTCCCTCGCCTACACTCCAGGTGTTGCCGTCCCCTGCTTGGAGATCGAAAAAGATCCGGCAAATGCATACAAATATACCGCTAAAAGTAATTTAGTCGGTGTTATCTCAAACGGTACTGCAGTTCTGGGTCTTGGAGATATCGGAGCGCTTGCTTCTAAGCCCGTTATGGAAGGTAAAGGAGTTCTTTTTAAAAAGTTCTCGGGACTAGATGCTTACGATATAGAGGTAGATACAAAAAGTGTTGACAGATTTTGTTCCGTGGTTTCTGCGATCGCACCTACATTCGGAGGAATTAACCTTGAAGATATCAAAGCGCCTGAGTGTTTTGAGATAGAGCGTCGTTTAGTAGATGAGCTTGATATCCCTGTAATGCATGACGATCAACACGGAACAGCCGTCATCTCGACTGCGGCTATTTTAAATGCTTGTGAGATCGCAAACAAAGATATCGAAAAACTGAAAATCGTTGTAGTGGGTGCCGGAGCAGCAGCGATTTCATGTGCAAGACTTTACCGTGAAGTTGGCGTGCAAAACATCCTTATGCTTGATTCAAAAGGGCTAGTACACCAGGGAAGAAGCGATCTAAATGATTTTAAACGTGAATTTGCCGTACATAACTACATGACACATGATGAGATCTTTACAAACTCTGATGTGATTGTCGGGCTTTCACGTCCGGGGACATTTCATATAGAAGATGTAAAAAAGATGTGTCATAACCCAATCATCTTTACACTGGCAAACCCTACTCCCGAGATTTTTCCGGAAGAGACACGTGCAGCTCGTCCCGATGCTATCGTAGCTACAGGAAGAAGCGATTACCCTAACCAGGTAAACAATGTTTTAGGATTTCCTTTCATTTTTAGAGGGGCTATGGATGTGCGTGCAAAAAAGATAAATACACAGATGAAACTTGCAGCTTCTAAAGCGTTAGCAGAGTTGGCAAAAAAAGAGATTCCTGAATATCTTCACAAAATTCACGACAGAGAGCTTCAATACGGAAAAGAGTATATTATCCCTTCCCCTTTTGATAAGAGACTTGTATTAGAGGTTTCAGCGGCTGTTGCCCAAGCAGCTATAGAAAGCGGTTCATCAACTCTAAAAGATTTTGATATTGAAGAGTATAAAAGAGAGTTAGCGTCAAGAGTTAAATAACTTTTGATGCCTCTTTATAAAACTTTTGCAGTCCTCGTTCGGCTTTTTGATCGAGGTTATAGGAGATAAGTTTTAAGTACTCTAATACTTCTGTTTTCTCCACTCCGACATTTTTTGCCGCTTTTTCTAAAAGATACTGTGGAATTCTCACTCTCTTTTGCCCAAATTTTTTTTCGATCTTCTTATAAATTTTTTTATCTTTGTGAAATGCAAGCACGGCAAATACGAATGGAAGGGAATAACGTTGATTCCAAAGTTGTGCAAGATCGATATAGTCATCGTTTTTGAGTGCATATCTAAGTGCTTTATCTCCGATAAGTACTTCACCTTCGAGACCCAAAACATTTACGAGTACGTTTGAAGTTGCAGATTCTACATCTTTTTTTGCACCTCTGCTTGGGATAACCAATACACTTTTTACATCTTTTCTTGCAATGATTCCAAGTTTTACTTTTTTGTATTTTTTTGCTTCAATACTGGAGATAAAAGCTGCATCAACGCGTCTCTTTTTAAATGCATAGTTAATCTTGGCAGGGACATTCTTTTTATGCTCCATACCCATCTTGATTTGTGAAGAGGATACAAAGCGTTTTATAAAGATATGAAACGGTAAAAGGTTGAGATATTCTATCTTTCCAAAAAGCACAAATACTCCAAAACTAATTTTTGAAATTATACATCACTTAACTTATCTTAGATATAATTTCAGGAAAAAATATGGTTGTGAAAACTTTACAAGAGGACAAATCCTCCCTTGGTTCACGAGCCTCTTCTAAAGCTTTCAAACCATTTATAAAAAGGTCAAACTTATATGGTACGCGTAGAATTTTTAGGACCAATACAAAAAGATGCCATGGAATTAGAGATCGCAAATCTAAGCGAACTGGCACCGATTTTACAAAAAGATGAAGAGCTAAAAGAGTGGTTAAGCAACTCGGCAGTTGCCGTAAATGACACACTTGTAGCTTCTCTTGAGCACCCTTTAAAAGATGGAGATAAAGTATCTCTTTTACCTCCAGTGTGTGGAGGCTGATTTGTTAGAACTGCATAACGGCGCTTTAGATGTTCCCGAGATTTTAAAAAGATGGTACGAGGATGAGTCTACAAGTAATTACGGAGCATACATCCCTTTTGTAGGAACTGTTCGTGATGAAAGCGGAATAGACGGACTTAGTTTTGATGTATATGAACCGATACTTGAGTCTTGGTACAAAGCTTGGGAAGCAAAAGCTGCACAAAAAGGTGCAATCATAAAAATGGCACACTCTCGCGGTGATGTAATGCTGCACGAATCTTCTTACATTGCAGCTGTATTTTCTCCAAAACGTCGTGTAGCTTTAGAGTTTATAGATGAGTTTGTAGAGGATTTTAAAGCTTCTGCACCTATTTGGAAATATGATCTAATCGATGGCAAACGTGTCTATGCAAAAGATAGATCGACTGCTATTAGCGGCAGTGGTCTTTTAGCCTAAAAGGAGATGAAATTGAACTTATTATCGTATGAAACAAGTCAAAATATGCTTGAACTGCTTCAGGTAAACACTTCAAAGTTTGAAAGAGTCCCTTTAAGTGATGCGCTGGATCGTATACTTGCTGAAGACATAGTTGCCAAATACAACGACCCCCAATTTCCTACCGCTTCAATGGACGGATATGCAGTAAAACATGCTGACTTAGAAAAAGGTGAGTTACTTGTTTTAGGTGACAACCCTGCTGGAAATGATGAGCAGCGTGAGATCAAAGAGGGTGAATCTATTAAAACTTTTACAGGCTCAAAGATGCCTGCAGGTGCAGACACCCTAATCCAGATCGAAAATGTTACTTACGAAGATGGCAAAATCATTATTAATGAACCTGTAAACCTTGGTTCATCAGTTCGCCCTATCGGTGAGAGTTATCAAGCAGGTGATGTACTCATTAAAAAAGGGACAAAGATAGGGTATGCTGAGATCGGAGTACTAGCCGGATTAAATCAAGTGATGGTAAAAGTTGCACTTCGTCCTAAAGTAGCTGTAGTTGCAACGGGAAGTGAAATCGTAGACCTCGGTGAGCATAGTGACAACCCTGCACAGATCAGAAGCTCAAACAACTATACCCTAGAAGCACTTTTTAAACAAGCCGGAGCTGAAGTTATTCAGATAGGTACTGCACCTGATGACAAAGAGCAGCTCATGCAAACTTTTGAGTCTGCGATTAACTCAGCTGATATCGTTGTTAGTACTGGCGGTGTGAGTGTCGGTGATTATGACTTTGTAAAAGATATAGTTCCTCGTCTTGGGGCTTCTGTAGTTTTTAAAGGGGTAGCTATCAAACCTGGCCGCCACGTAATGGTAGCTCAGCGTGAAGATAAGTTTGTACTTGCTCTTCCGGGATTCCCTTTTTCATCAACGGTAACGGCTATTCTTTACGCACTTCCATTAATAGCAAAAATGCTAGGACAAGCAAAACCTTACGAGATTGTTGCTGCAAAACTGCAAGAGGATTTTAATAAACGTAGTTCGTTTACTGAATTTACTACTTGTAATGTTGTTATTGAAGAGGGGGAATTTTTTGTGAACTTCCAAGATAAAAAACTTGGAAGTTCTGCAATCCTTACAAATATGCTTAATAACAGCGGGCTTATGATCTCTGGAGAGGATGACAAAAAACTTGAAGCCGGAACTTCGGTTAATGTAATCTTACTTTAAATTCATCTTATAACCTGCCCACCCTCTTTTTTCACCGGGCAGGAGTTCTCTTTTACAAAAAAAAGAGTAAAAAACACTTTTTCAACACTTTCCTCTTTTATAATTTTGTTTCTTAAAAATATTTTTATAATATTATATTTTATTACAATATATTTTTGGTATAATGACTAATTGCTCAATTACCTTTTGGAGGTTCCAAATGAAATTTTTCCTTCTTTTATCGTTGTTAACAAGCTTATTATTCGCAGTAGTAGATATCAATACTGCAACTGTAGAAGAACTGGCTTCACTTAAAGATATAGGTACTAAAAAAGCCAAAAAAATTATCAAATACAGAGAAGAACACGGTTGTTTTAAAGATCTCAAAGAGTTTAAAAAGGTAAAAGGGATCAAGAAAAAAACAATAAAGAAAAACAAAGGGAATATAGTTGTTAGTGAATGTAAAAAACAGTAAGTTTCTTATTACGAAACTTCTTTTCATCACTATTGTTTCAATTTTTCTATCTGCTTGTAAAAGTAGCAACAATGTAGATAAAACACCATCTTTTACAGGGAATATAGTAGACACACAAAGCTGGTATGCACTTCCTTTAGATTCACGTATGTCTATCACACAAAGTACTGCTCCCGTTTCAGGTATAAACTCTACACTTGTTGATATGGATGTATATATCCCTATCCCAAATAGCAGTCTGTGTGTACCATGGGATGATCTAACTGCCCCTGCAAGACCGTGTACCCTTGATGATGTTGATCATGATATTGAAGGGGATGATGCGTATGAACCTGTACTAAATGCAACTTTATCAACAGGTTCTTTTAGCGGTATCGGCGAATTTAAGATTCGCGGAAACTATTCAAGAACACTTGCTCAAAAATCTTATTCGATGAGATTAGATTCTGATACGGCTCTACTCGATTATCAAAGAAAATTTCAATTAAACAAACACCTCTCAGACTCTTCAAGAATTCGAAATAAACTCGCATACGATCTTATTCGCACTATTCCTAACTTAACAAGTTTAAAAACACAGTTTGTACACCTATCTGTAACTGACGATGTAAACGGTACTATAGACTACGGTCTTTACACACACGTAGAAGCTTTAAGAGAAGAGTATTTAATCAACCGTGGATGGAATAAAGACGACAACCTTTATAATGCAAACAACTTTTTATTTGATGACTGGGCTTTGGAAAATCTCCAGACAGATGAAAACGGCAACCCTTTAAATGAAGCAAATTTCAATACTTTTTTAGAGATCAAAGCGGGTAAAGACCACCATATGGTTTCAGAGATGTTAGCAGCTGTCAACAGTAATCAAAATATTGACACTGTAGTTGCTACCTATTTTGATCGTGACAACTATATAACTTGGATAGCACTTAACCTTGTTCTAGGAAATCAGGATGTCAGTTATCATAACTATTTTCTTTACAATCCTATATACGGTAAAAAATTCTATTTTGTCCCTTGGGATTATGACGGTGCCTGGTCATCAACACAATATTTGGGAAAAGCGGAATACGGTATAGCCGTTTTAATGGAAGTCCCTTTACACAGAAAATTTTTACGTATACAAAAAAACAGAGATGATGTTTATGCTATGGCTGAGAAGCTAAGAACAGACTATATTACAAACACTAGAATGCAAGAACTAATCGATTCTTACGAAAATTCTGTTTTACAGGCTGAGCCAACTATCTCTTCATGGAGAATAAAAGCTGAAGAGTTGATCCCGCAAGTTGATACAAACATTGCACTCTATAAGAGTGTTATAGGCCATCCAATGCCTTTTTATGAAAGAGCTTCATACAGTAATGGAGTTTTTAGTGCAGACTGGGACGTATCAGAAGACTTTGAAGGAGATGCAATAGTTTATGATCTTAATGTCTCAAGTGATTATGATTTCAATACAACTGTTCTTTCAGTTCAGGGTCTAAGCGGACTAAGTTACAGCAATGATACACTTGGACTTACTCCGGGAACATACTATATGAAAGTTATATCTAGAGAAGTGGGTGATTCTACACACTATCAAGAAGCATTTAACAGATTACGCGATCCTGCTGATACTAAAACCATATATGGAACGGTGGCTTTCGATGTACAATAATGAAGCGACTCAACAGAACGTTACCGCTAATGTAAAAGCTAAAAAGAGAAAAACACCTAATTTAGTATCTACATTTTTTAGAAATGCACTGCGTTCAAATTTAGACCTTACATCTTTAGCGGATACAAAAGCGGGTATCTTGATCTCGCTTAACGGCTTTATCTTAACGGTCAGTGTAACGGCTTCAAGTTTTACCGTTCATTCAAAACTTATGACTTATGCGTTTATCTCAATCATCTTAACCTCTCTTGGCTCGATCATCTTGGCTGTATTGTCTGTCAAACCAAGAACAAAAAACAAACTTGTAAATAAAGAGTTTCTAGAGGACTATCATAGTCTTTTATATTATCAAGATATGGCGGATATGTCCCCTACAGAGTACCACTCTTCAATGAACAAAGCTTTAAAAAGTGCCAAAAGATCAAAAACCGAGATGATAAGCCATCTCCATATTTTAGGTGCTGAGATCAAAAAGAAATATTTTTGGCTGAAATACGCTTATACATTTTTTTCTACAGGGCTTATACTCACTGCGTCACTCATTGTTTACGCTCTAATGAATGAGAGTAAAAGAGTTGCAAATACACAAAAAGAGAAAGAGTATTTTGTAGGAACATTTTATAATATTTTTGAGCCTTCCGGTGCAACAACCGTCGAGAAGAACAAAGTGCTTATTGTAGAAGATGAAAGCAGCAGCAGACCACTTAAACTGATCACATTCGATGAGAATAATCATGTAGTGGAGATAGGTGACCTGCATATCCCTAAAAAAATCAAAAAAAGTTTCAAAAAAGAGATAGAAGATCTTGAAGCGATCACGTCAGACGGCAATATTGTTTATGCAGCTACATCCCATTCGCTTAACCGTTCAAATGAGCAAAAAAAAGCACGTGAAAAACTTCTTATGTTTCATTATGAGGATGAATCTATTATCGATATGGAAGTTTACAATCATCTAAAAGATGAGCTTATTGCTCTTGAACCAAATCTTTTTGGAGATAAACTACTTGGATACAATGCAATCAACATCGAGGGGTTAACAGTTGATACAACGGACAACTCCCTCGTACTTGGTTTTAGAGCCCCTTTACATAATGCCAAAGCAATTATTTTAGCTATCAAAAATCCTAAAGAGCTTTTTACAAAGAATCCTCCAAAACCTCTTTTTAAAGAGCCTCTTTATGTTGATCTTAACGGACTTGGAATACGCGGTATCAAATATGACGAGCAAAAAAAAGGTTACTGGATAATAGCGGGGGATGCGGGTCAAAGAACCGCTAAGTTCCAACTCTACTTCCTTGATCAAACTACACAAAAAGCATCTTTAGTAAAAAAAGATTTGGATCTTGGGCATTCTGAAGGAATAACAATTGTAGAAAACGGTGCAGAGAGATTTATATTTTGTGTTGAAGACAATGGAGAACAGCCTAATAAAGCTGCCAATTATATTAAAATCGGGATGGATTCATTATGAGATACTTTATACTCTTACTTATCAGTTTCTCCCTGTTTGCATCCAATGACACAAACACAACTCTCGATCAAGATACAACAATTCAAAAAGAGAAAAAGAAGAAAAAAGTCAAATATGTAAAAAAACGCCCGCAACAATATAAATATCGACAGTACATCTCAAACCTTTCAAACGATAAGAAACCTATAGCACCGTATGACTACAGATATAGTTTTGGTGCACAGATAAGCTACGATATCGGCTATATCGATCAGGCGGAGGCCATCTCTTATGATAAGCCAAAACCGTTTTTTGACCACGATTTTAGAAGAGCAAGAATCAGTCATTCGGGAAGTTTTTTTGATAAAAAACTCTTCTATGAGATGGAATACAGTCTTATTGAAGATGAGGATCATTACAAAGACTTTTATGTTGGGTATAAAAACAAACTTCGACTAATAAACGGTGACTATAGAATAAAAGCCGGGAACTTGAAAGTCCCTTTTTCTCTTTATAGATATACAACTTCAAAAAACCTCTCATTTATGGAGAGACCTCTAGGGGACGATGCCTTTGCTATCCCTAGAAAGTTAGGTGTAGAGCTGTTTATTAACAGTAAACTTGATCGACATCTGTTTGGTTTATTCTTGTGTGGTTTTACAAACTCGATAGATGAAAGAAAAGATGATGAAGTAAACAAACCGGGAACGGCACTAAGAGCGACATATACATATAAAGCTTCTAAAAGGGAGCTCTTTCATGTTGGTTTTGGAGCCCTGCAGCAAGATTATAAAAATGAAGACTTGCGTTATAGACAAGATTCGGAATCAAGCATCTTAGATGAGAAATATGTCTCTGTACGTATTAGAGATGTCAATGATATCTTAAATAAAAATCTAGATCTATTATATGTTAACAACAAGTACTCTTTACAGGCAGGATACACAACATCTGATATCTCTGCCGATAAGGATGACTACAACTTTTACAGTTACTTTATGGAGGGGAGTTATTTTTTACTAGGCAAAGGAAAACGGTTTGATTTTAAAGAATCAAAATTCTCAAAAATTAAACCGAAAAAGGATGGTGCTGTTGAGTTGGCACTCAGATATTCTTATATCAATCTCAATGACAAGGATGAACATGGTGGTGAACAAACAAATTATGGTTTTGAAATTAACTGGTACATCAATGATGAAACCAAGGTAATGGCCAACTATATTATGGCATTGCCAAAGGATACCGATGATTATGACGGGTTGATAAATATCTACCAAATGAGAATACAATTTGCTTTTTAATGTTTAAAGAGCTTTATCTAACTAAGAAAGGAATTTAGGATGTTAAGAAATGTATTATTAGCAGCATTTGCAATGTTGTTTATAGGTTGTACAAGTAATGTGATCGTAACGACACCAAAAAAGCTACCGGCTGTATATGAAGATGTAAATGAGACACATCAACAAAAAAACAGTGTTACTATCGCTTTATTTCGTTTAGAAAACTATACGGATACTCCAAGAGCGGGTATGAGAGCTTCTAATATTTTAGAGGGGATTTTGAAGGCTAAAGGGTATAAAGTTGTTTCATATGTAAATGATAAAACTTACTCTTTGAAAAAAGCTGCTAAAAAAGCAAAAGATGATAATGCAAAATACTTTATCTACGGTGGTGTAAGTGAATGGAGATACAAAACAGGTATCGACGGTGAACCGGCTGTTAGTATCCAAGTAAGTTTATATAAAACAAAAAACAAAAAACTTGTTTGGAGTGCAACTGGTTCAGACAGTGACTGGGGTAACGGTTCTATAGGGACAACTGCCCAAGACTTACTAATGGAGATGGTTGAAAGATAATGGCAAAACATACACAAAGAGTACAGGAAAAATCAACAAAAGATCTTGTAAGAGAGTATATACACAAATACGCTTATATTGAGACATTAATACTTGTTACTCTTTATGTAGCTATTGGTTATTTAATCAACTCTGAAGATCCATGTTTACTAAGTTACAAAGTACCGTATCTTGTAATTTTACTGGCGGTCATCACCCTTTTTCACGGTTTTGAAAACGGTGTATTTGCAGTCAGTATTATCTCATTGACTATCTGGATATTTTATCCGTCATTCCAATATGTGGATTTCTTGATTGCATTACTTATGACTTTAATATTTAGTCAATTTCACTACTATTGGACCTCTCGTATCAAAGAGGCTGAAGTCGATTCAAGCTATAAATCCGAGAAACTCTCCGAGCTTTCCCGTGCTTTTTATACCCTGAAAATTTCGCACGATCAGTTAGAGAAAAACTATGTTATTAAGCCTATGAGTATTCGTAATTCAATTAACCATATTGTCAACACGAATGAGATGATATTACTTGATGAAACAGTCGAAAATAAAGCATATGAATATAATAACAACTTCCTAAAACTAATTGAGAAATCGTTTAGTATGCAAAGTGGTTTGATTCTCTATCTAAAAGATAATGCGATCGATAAAAAGTTCAACAAAGATACGGTAGAGCTGATAACTATTAATATAGAAGAGCATTTGGAAGTTGATAAGTTACTGAAAAACTATCTTGTAGATAAAGCAATCGCCAGAAAATCACCCGTATATGTAAGTGATGAAACCGGTGAACCGACTATATTTAGCGAAGAGATTGAAAATAAATATATTGGTGCTATACCGGCAGTGATCAACGGAAAAGTTGTGTCAGTCCTTGTAATAGAGAAAATGCCTTTCATGTTTTTTAATAGAGAGAATCTTACATCGATCACTATTTTACATGAATACTTCTCTATTGAAAACAGAAAAGCTTCTCTTTCAAAATCACTTGACGGTTTTGAACTTTTAGAAGATAAAGATTTTAAATTTGAGATGGCAAGACTCCGAGATCTGAACAATAATTTCAAAGTGAATTCTGTCGTCTTAGTACTACGAATCGACAATGAACTGCAAACCGCAAGAGTGTACCAGAAAGTTGAACGTATGCTCCGTTCTCTTGATATGATTACATTAGTACAGAATGAAGGTTATTATTACATCACGTTACTGCTTCCTCTACACGATAAAGCAGCAGCACAAGGTTTCCTAAAAAGACTTCAATTTATGTTAGAAGACGAGAGGGATAAAAAGTTTGAATATATGAGTTTTGATATGAGTAAACTTTCCCTTCTCTCAAAATATTATCGGGAAGATTATGGAAAATAAACTATTTGCCCAATTTGATCTATACTTTTTTTTGATATTAGCTATACACACGCTAATAAGCATTGTAATAGCTTTTTTTATTTCAAAATATGTAAAAAAAAGATTTATTCAAAGCTCTTATCAGGTAAATAAACAAGATCTCCATAGACTTCAGGCTATTATTGATGAGAACCAGTTTTACAAAATGTTGTTTAGATTTTCATTGCATAAAAACAACTTCAGATCGAGTTTTCTTTATTTTTTTATATTTAACTTTTCTATGCCTGTTCTTGGCTATGTAACTTCTATACTTTTAGCAAAACTAATGGTAGATATGGAATATACTGAAAAAGTTTCTAATACAAATATTTTAAATCTAGATGAGTTTGGTATATCGTTTTTAGAAGTTGAAAGAGTTTTTGGTGAAGGTTCACTCAATGATCTCATCCATAGTCAATACGCACCAAAATCAAAAAAATTAAGAGCATTAAACGTTCTCTCGACAAATATCTCTCCGGCAAACCTAAGAATTATCAAACAAACACTCTCAAGTACGGATGATGAGATCAGGATGTTTGGATATGCCATTATCGATAAAGCTGAAAAACGTCTGGCAAAAAATATCAATAAAGAGCTTGAAAGGCTCAAAGCTGCAGATAATGCACATAATCTTCATGATGCGGCCGAAGCATCAAAAGAGTTGGCATTTTTATATTGGGAACTCCTTTATACAGAACTTTCACATGAAAGTCTTAATGAAGAGTTTTTAGATCAGGTTGAGACGTATGCATTAATCTCAAGACGCCATTACCTTATATTGCTTGATGAGATAGTGGAAGAGAACTCTCAAGAGCATCTACAAATTATCAACACTTTATCAAAATTACACCTCTTACTTGGTCGTGTATATATGAAAAATGAAGCCTTTGAACAAGCTCTTACAGAATTTACAGTTGCCCAAGAGCTTTTAGATAATGATGCAAACTTTGTATTACCGTATATGGCAGAGATCTATTTCTTAATGGGTAAATACAATATAGTTGCTTCGATTTTATCAAAATTACAAAGTCTGAGTATCAACTCGACAATTTACCCAATTTTAGAACAATGGAAGAGAGCGTAAAATGCCACATAATATTAAATTTCCAAAAAGTGATAATGTTGATATCATGCTTTTTTCCGAGGGAACTTATCCATACATAAAAGGTGGCGTTTCTAGTTGGCTATTGCAACTTATGAAAGGTTTACCGCAATTTACTTTCGGTGTTTGTTTTATAGGTGCTCAAGATACCATAGACGGCAAAAAGATGAAAATCAGCTATGAATTCCCACCGAATCTAAAACATCTTGAGGTACACTACCTTTTTGACAACGAAGATACACCTCCTCCAAAAAAAATTGAAGGGAATGAAACAGGTTTTGAAGCTATTCGTGAACTTTATTCAAGTTTTAAAAGTGATAAGGTTCAAATGCCCAAAATGCTGCAAGACATCTCTTTTTATACAAAAGATGTAACATTTGAAGACTTTTTATTTTCAAAAAAAGCTTGGCAGTTTATAGATGAAACATATAGTAAAAACTGCCCGGATGTCCCGTTTGTAGACTATTTTTGGACATTAAGAAATATCCATAAACCTATATGGATACTTGCTGATATTGTCGAAAAATTGCCTAAAGCGAAAATATTTCATTCACCTTCTACAGGGTATGCCGGATTTTTAGGAGCACTCTCCTCTTACCAAACAAACAGACCGTTTTTATTAACGGAACACGGGATCTATACAAGAGAAAGAAAAATCGACATGTTCTCGGCTGATTGGATTGAGTTTAAAAAGCCTAGTTTATTACAACAACCCGAAGAGTATAACTACATCAAACGTATGTGGGTAAACTTTTTCGATAAGATTGGGATCTTTTGTTATGACCGTTCAAACTATACCCTCTCACTTTTTTCAGGTGCGCAAAAAATTCAAATAAGCTACGGTGCAAATGAAAATAAAACTCGGGTTATCCCTAACGGTGTTGACGTTGAAGGTCTCGGAGAAACAATGAAAGAGCGTCTTGAGACTCCAAGACCTATCATCACGCTTATTGGGAGAGTCGTACCTATTAAAGATATTAAAACCTTTATTCGTGCTATTAAAATAGCATCTATGACTATTCCAAATATCGAAGGGTGGATCGTCGGTCCCGTTGAAGAGGATCAGGAGTATTTTGATGAGTGTCAACAGATGGCGATATCTCTTGGTTTAAAACACAGAAAACAAAAATTTCAGAACAATAAAAGTGAAATGTCTCTTGAAGATATTGTTGCACACAGAGATAAAATAAAGTTCTTTGGACATAGTAACATTAAAGATATTTTACCAAAGTCGGCAATCCAGACACTCTCTTCTATCAGTGAGGGGATGCCTTTAGTTATCTTAGAGGGTTTTGCTGCGGGCGTACCTTGTGTTGCAACAGATGTGGGAAGTTGCCGCGACCTAATAGAAGGTGGTATAGATGAAGAGGATAAAGCGATAGGTTTTGCAGGTGCAATTGCCGGTATCGCAAATCCGGATGAACTTGCATCTCAATATATCAAGTTTTTAAACTTTGAAAACGGCTTATGGAAAAGAGCTCACGAGGCTGGTTTAAAACGTGTAAGAAAATACTACTCTCAAGCATCTTTTTTACAACAATATGAAGATTTATACAACGAAGCAAAAGATCTTACCTGGGATGAATTGGCAGAGATAGTTTTCCCTTACTATATGCCAAAACCTCCACCATATCCTAGAGTGATGTTAAAAAGATTTACAATTACAAAATTCTTAACAAATCTACCACAGAGGGGTCTATAATGGCGGGCATTGGATTTGAACTTAGAAAAATACTGCGTGAAGACAGACTTCTTTCACTCGGTAAAGTATATGGATATTCGGCAATACTCAGCTCAGGGCCTTGGGTTATATCGATTGTAGCGATTATTCTGGTAGGTTTTATCAATCTTTCACACTTTGGTGAAGTAAAAGATGCCTTTAGATTTCAAGTCGTTATCACCTATGCTATTGCTTTGGCATCAAGTTTAATAATTACGGGGATTTTACAGCTCCCTTTTACAAGGTATATTGCCGATCTGATCTTTAGAAATAAAGATGATGAGATCTTACCATCTTACTTCGGTGCTATCTTTTTAGCGTGGGGGCTTGGTCTTATCTTTATAGTTCCGCTTTATATCTGGGTATTTAGCGATATGCCCCCTTCATTTATTGTCGGTACCGTACTTACTTTCTTAGTACTTTGCGGGGTCTGGATTTCAAGTATATTGGCTGCGAGTTTAAAATACTATTCACAAGTTGTTTGGGCATACCTTCTTTCGTATACTTTTATCGTTGCAGTATCATATGCATACGGAAGCTCTATCGAGATGCTTGTATATATCTTTTTTACCGGGAATGCGATCCTTTTTACGATACTTATGAGCTTAATTATTAAGAGCTATCCATCTACAATCTTTATGAAACTAAACTTCTTTTTAGATCA
This sequence comes from Sulfurimonas sp. hsl 1-7, assembly GCF_030577135.1. Classification (NCBI taxonomy): domain Bacteria; kingdom Pseudomonadati; phylum Campylobacterota; class Epsilonproteobacteria; order Campylobacterales; family Sulfurimonadaceae; genus Sulfurimonas; species Sulfurimonas microaerophilic. The sequence continues at coordinate 364,575 of NZ_JAUIRR010000002.1, forward strand.
TAACTTTTACTGGACACTTGGAATTGCAGGTCTAAGTTACAACCTTGGTGCATGGATCGATAAATTTATCTTTTGGTACCATCCTGCAACGGGACATGCTATTATCGGAAAACTTCACGCCTCTGTAGTTTACGATATGCCGATCTTCTTGGCATATTTATCTATCTTACCGGGTATGGCTATCTTTTTCTTTAGACTCGAAGCCGATTTTGCAGAAAAGTATGATCTCTACTATGATGCGGTTAGAAGCGGCGGGACTTTAGGTCTTATCAAAAAATATAAAAACGATATGACCTCAATCGTAAGACATGCGATCCATGAGATTATTATGGTGCAGGGTATTGTTGATATTATCTTGTTTTTAACTGCAGATAAACTCTTTGCGGCACTAAATATCTCTACACTTTATCTTGGATTATTTTATATCTTAACAATTGGAGCTATGTTACAGTTGGCATTTATGTCTATTTTGGCTATATTGTATTATCTTGATCGTAAAAAAGCTGCTATGTGGCTCTCTATCTCGTTTTTTGTTCTAAACGGGCTTTTGACATACTTATCGATCAACATGGGCACGACTATGTTTGGATACGGATATACGATATCTCTTTTAATTGTCTTTACTCTCGGTGTATTAGTTATTCGAGAAGAGATGAATAGGTTGAATTATGAAACATTTATGTTACAGTAAAATTATCCTTACTTTTTTCCTTTTTATAGCTACTGCCTATGGTTCGGTAAATGACAAAAGTGCCATAGTGTATCTTGGAAAAGATATCTCCTATCCTATGGTCGGTATCCATGACTATATCATCGTAGATCCTGTAAAAACTAATGTTTATACACATGGTTTTGAGGTATATAACAATAAAATCTATGCAAAAGTAAACATTAGTAATTCCAGTACCATTCAAGAGCTACTAGATCATGTTACACGTCTCTCAAAGAGTGGATATAAAAACTTCTTTTTTGACGTTCAAAAGCCGATTTATCAAAAAAATCTAACGCTGTTTTTAAACAAATTCAGATCGACAAAAACAGTTCAAGATGCACAGGTAATTATCCATTTAGATGATCAAGAGCTTCTTAGCTCTATCTCTAAGTATATTGATACTTTACTTGTATATAACGCTTCTAAAGACCCAAAACTTGAAAATAACATCAAGTTCTATAAAAACCTGAGTGATGACATTATTGATGTTGAGATTCTCTCATCGAATAATATAGAGCAACTCAAACATTTAGGGTTTATCCCCTATATTACAACACCAAGTATGGATAACTACGGAAAATCATCGAAAAATGCGATTAAAAGAGAGATCTTGACGCTTGTAAATGAGAGTATTGAAGATCGTAAAGAGTTATCTGCAAGCCGTTACGGAGCTTTACCTTTAGAGTATAACGGGTATATTCAGAAGCTCTATAATATCCAAAATTCACTTCCGGATCCTGAGCATATGGGTCAATATGCAGGTGTAGTGATTTGGTTAAGCATAGGATATAAAGACTCTGTAAAATTGGTAACTTGGATAAAAGAGATCCAGTCACAAAATATCCCTGTTGTATTTGCATACGATTTTGGTTTTAATTCATCAAATACATTCTTACAACAGCTAGGTATTAGTGCAATGGATGCAAAGGCGGATGCTACAAAAACTATAGTCCACAAAGATAAAATGATGGACTATGAGATAAAAGTACCGCTGAACCAAGATAGATTTTACATCAAACCGCCGGCAGGTTCTAAAGCACTTTTAACATATAAGGACAATTACGGACTCACCTCAACACCTGCAGCGATTACGCCATGGGGCGGGTATGCACTCGGTGATTCATTTTTTATAGAGCTCGACGGAGAAAACCTATGGAGCATCGATCCATTTATGTTTTTTAAAGAGGCTCTGCGTTTAAAAGATTTACCCGTACCCGATACGACTACAGAAAACGGTAGCAGACTCTTTTTTACACATATGGACGGTGACGGTATTTTAAACGGTGTTGAGTTTAATCCTGAGTTTATATCCGGTGATATTATCTATAGTGAGATACTCAAAAAATATAAATTCCCACACTCCGTATCTCTTATCGGTGCAGAGATTATGCCAGATGGTCTCTATCCAAAAGAATCAAAAAGGCTGTTACAACTAAGTAAAAAAATCTATGCCTTAGATAATGTCGAACCTGCGACACACACCTTTACTCACCCGTTTTTCTGGGGAAAAATAAAAGATGATCAACTCGATGAAAAATATAGACTTCAGGCACCTGGATATACTTTTTCAACAGCGTATGAGACATTAGGAATGCTTGATTTTATTCAAGATAAACTGATTGGTAAAAATTCAGATAAAAAAGCAAATCTAGTATTTTGGAGTGGAGACTGTAATCCAAGAACCGATGCACTAGAGTATCTGGCTAAACACAATATTTTAAACATTAACGGCGGAGACACCACTATTAACAATGCAAATCCATGGTTAACCAGAGTAGCCCCGCTTGGTCTTGAGAGAGATGGGTACTATCAAATCTATACAGGTGCAGAAAATGAAAATGTCTTTACAAAAGACTGGATGGGACCGTACTGGGGATTTAAAAAAGTTGTACAAACGTTTGAGTTAACAAACTCTCCAAAAAGGTTAAAACCTATCGACGTCTATTACCACTTTTATTCAGCTTCAAAAAAAGCATCATTGAATGCTGTACGTTATGTTTTTGACTGGGTTATGCAACAAAAAGATATCATGCCTATCTACACTTCACAGTATATTCCAAAAGCGATGGACTTCTGGACAGCTTCTATCGCGTATGAAGAGGGGGTTTGGCTTTATGACGGGATGAGGGACCTTAAAACACTTAGAGTAGAGAAAAAAGATGCCACGGTAGCACTTAATGACTCACAGACTATCTTAGGTGTAAAACATTTTGAGAATCACACCTATATCGCTTTAGATCCTCATATTAAACATAGTTTTAAACTCAATGGTGCAGCTGTAGATAACACTGCGTATCTTATTAGTTCGAACGGGGAAGTTACAGAGTACATAAATAATAAAAACTCGAAACGCTACAAATTCAATGCGAATGTACCTCTTGAGATCAAACTGCATATTCCTAATAACTGTGTAGTAAATGCTATTCCAGAAAGCTCGGTTGAAAAGCTAGAGAACAAAGAGACAATTCTCAAATATAAATCTAACAAAAAGGCAACTATAGATGTACGATGTCAATAACGAAAAGACTGTTTATGTTGTAACATATAAAGAACTTTTGTTCACTGTTGTAATCTTTATAATTATCCTTTTTGCACTCTATCCAAAAGGGATCTTAAAAGATCAAATATCTGCAGATCAGTCTAATTATGATCTCAGTATGATCTACTTAAAAGACCTTTTAGAACACAGTCCTAACGATGATTCACTAAAGTTGATACTGTTGGAAAAATATGTACAAGCAGGAGAGATTGAGCACTCTCTTGAACTCTCTAAAAGTTTACTTCAAAGTAAGAACAAATATATACGTAATAAAGCGATAGTGTTAACTTACCAAACAAAAAAAATAAAGTATTTTGCTACCAACGATGAAAAACAACAAAAAGTTCTTCACAATGATCTCAAAAAACTTTTTGCAACTATATATGCAGAGAAACTTTACGATGACAATACGAAAAAATGGCATAACGAAGCAGTATTTTCCCATAATCCTCAAGCTGCCTATTATTTCTTGCAAATAATGTTAAAAGAGGATCCTACAAACGTAAATCTCTTAAGAGAGGGGTATTATCTTTCTCTAAACCTTTACAAAAAGTCAGATTCAATGGAGTTCATCAACTCTTTAGAGAAGTATGATACGAGCAACTCGACAAAATGGGCTATGGATAAATATGATATATTTATCCGTTATAAAGACTATAAAAGTGCCGAAAATATTTTACAAAGATATGCTAATGATTCGATCGAAATTCAAGAAAAACTGGCAAATTTCTATCTTATGATAAAAAAATACGAAGCAGCATCAGATACATATCTAAAACTCTATTATGTTTCTAAAGATGAAGATGTACGAGAGGGTTATCTTGTTAAAGCTGTCAAAGCATTACAAGCCGGCAACCTTTTAAAACAAGCGGCCAACTTGGTACATCAATATGAATCAAAATATATAGGCAATATAAAGATGAGAAAATTTTTCTTGCGAATCTACCTTGCGGCAGGTGAGCTGGAATATGCATCGCAATTGTCTAAAAAAATCCTAAAATACGAGAATAAGTTATGATAAGAATAGTTCTAGTATTACTTTTTATTTTTATATCCGTAGTTGCACAAGCGAACCTTCCGGTTACGCAACAAACACCGCTTGCAAAGAAAAAGCAATTACAAACACCGGCTTCGGAGGAGGAAGAACTTCGTTTAATGGTGCAAGTATTTTTATACAAAGGTGATGTGGAGAGTGCATTTCAAGTTGCACAAATCGGCTACAACCAACATCCAAATTCCTACTATTGGAATGAGAAAATGGCTACTATTTCACAATGGACAGGTCGTTCTGCACGCTCTATGAAGCACCTCAAAAAGATGTATCAGCTCAAATACGATCCTAAGATTGAGAAACAACTCATCGAGTATGGAAAAGCAACCTTTCAATATGAAAGTATAGAACCGCTAGTAAGAAACAGGGTAAGAAAAAATCCTAGTGAAGAGAACATCGATCTACTGATCACCATCTATAAACAAACGGGTTTTCCGGAAAAAGTTATAACAATCTTGGATAAAGAGTATAAAAAAACAAAAAAACCTTTATTGCTTACAAAAGCACTTGAACTCTCTTTAGAGTTAGGTGATCTTGATCTAGCAAAAAAATATGTAGATATTCTCAGCAAAGAGAGACCTTATTCAAAACAAAACAGTGCCCTTATAGCAAAATACTACTATATTTTAAGAGATATTAACACTGCTTATAACGCTCTTACATATGCAGACAATCCTGATATTATTGAAGATAATAACGATACTTCGGAACTACAGTATTTTGAACTAAAAAGTGATCTGGGATGGTATCTGCAAAAAAATCTTCCTGCCGCACAAGCATCAAAAATGTTGATTGATGCAGATAAGGGAAGATTGTCCGATTATGAAAGGGTTGCTGTTGTTTATCAGGATATTGATCCAGAAATTGCGGCACAAGCAGTAAAAGAGGGGTATATGAAATATCAACTTTCATATATGTTTTTCGGTTATGCTAATGATGCCATCAACAAAAACAAGTTTGATGAGCTCAACAAACTCTTAAAGACAATCGATGAAGAGAACTCACCCCTTACACAAGAGGCTATGTACTGGATCATAAAATCAAAAGTTTATAACCACTATGAAAAGTACGATCTCGAAGAGATGGCTTTACAAAAAGCACTTTTGTTATCCCCATACGATATAGAGATCAAAACAGCTCTTTTATGGCACTTTATGGATCTGCATGATGTTAAAAATACAAAACTGATCCTTCTGGAGATTGAAGAGAAAAACAATATTTCTTCATCACTTTACTTCACTTTAGCATCTGCATATTTCTATATCAACAATATCGACAGAGCCTCTTACTATACGAGTCTCCTTGATTTTGAAAAGAATATCATTACACAAAGTGTTGACTATAAATTTTTACAAGCATATATCTATCAAATGCAAAATAGAGATGAAGCTTTTAAATTAAGAATGAGAGAGGTCTTGAACCTTTTAAAAGAACAAAGAGAAAAAACTCCTAGCCTTAAAAAAGACAATGATCATCTTACAAACTATCTCAGTGCGGCAATGTATGTTATGCGTGCAGATAAGTTTGAGAAAAACTTCAAAAAAGCAAAACCATATCTCAAACCGAAAAATTATAACGAGTTAGCGTACTCTTGGGCATTGCAAAAAGATGCGCTTGAAAAAAGTCATGAGATTTATACACAAACACCGACTCCGGAACTATGGATGCAGTTCTCAAATGCTATTGTTGTTCAGCACCATACAAATATAGAGAACCTGCTTGATCAATACCTCTATGAGCTCTCTGCCTCAGATGCATCTTTCCAAGCAAAAGAGGATGGGCAGATTGCATTGGCACAAGCAATAAACTATAACTTCTTTGATCATAACCACTATAATAAAAACAACTATATACAACAGATAGAGCTCAGCAAACTTAGAAGTGACACACTTGATATCAGACTTTCCAGATATATCAGAGATCCACTTGAACAGCACTACGTTACACTGAAAAACAGCTCTTATATAGGGGACAGCTGGTATGTTTTAACCGGTTTTGGATATTACGACAACAAATCATCTGATCCGGATATTTTAGTAGATGTTCCAAAAAGTACTTATGATGCTACACTCGGCATTAAAAAGGTAACTGAGAGAGCTTCTATTGAACTTGATCTTCTCTATAACCATAATATGAGGAACTATCTCTCAGTTCTTTTAAATACAACTTATCAATTCAGTACTGACTTTAGAGGTGCATTAGAGATAGCAAAAAACAAAAGGGCTGAGGAGAGTACACAGCTTTATCTCGGCGGTAAAAAAGATCTTATTGCTCCGTCAATAACATACCAGATCCTCGATTCTACTTCTGTTGAACTGAGATATGAATTGAGTGATTTTTACTCCCAAGATAATGTACATCTTGGAAACGGAAGATATTTTAGTGCAAATGTTTCACAACAATTGAGAAACGGTTATCCGGATCTTCGCTTTGGAATGTTTTACGATAATGGAATCTATAGTGAAAGTTCAGGTTCCAAAGGTGTTATCGATCAACTCCAAGTAGATCAATATCAAGTTTTACCGAGCCAGTTTTATAACATAGGAATTAATTTCTCATATGGTTATGTGAATAAAAACCTCTACACTAGAGTTTGGAGACCTTACATTGAATTTTCCCCTTATTATAGCTCTGATATCGGTGATTATACATTTGGTGTCAATGGCGGTATCGGCGGAAAAGTATTTGAACAAGATCATATGAGTATCGGTGCTTCATATACCGACTCTGTCAACGGTATAGGTGGAAAAGTATTTCAGTTCTATATAGATTATCAATTTATGTACACACTCTCAAAGGAGTTCTAGGTTGAAAAAACACCTGCTTCTTGTGTGGATTTTTAGTGCACTTTTATTTGGCTCTTTGCAAGATAAAAGTGCGGTAGTTTATTATGGTGATGAGCTCTCTTATCCGATGGTCGGTATCCATGACTATATTATTGTACAACCCAACCATACAAACACCGCTACACATGGATTTTCTCTTTATAAAAAAAATATTTATGCATATATAAGTATCGGAGAAACTGACACTAACAGTAGTGAGTTTAGTGATATCAATAGTTCTTGGATCGTTGCAAAAAATGAAGCTTGGAGGAGTGATGTTCTCGATATCAACAATAAAGAGTATCAAGAGTTTATCTTTACACATCAAATAGAACCTCTTTTAAAGCAAGGATTTAAAAACTTCTTCTTTGATACTTTAGACTCATACTATTTTTACTCAAAAACACCCGAAGAGATTCAAAAGAGTCAACAATCTTTAGCTAGTTTTATTCTTGAGTTTCATAAAAGATATCCCGACTCAAAACTGATAATCAATCGTGGTTTTGGAATTATAGACAATGTTCATAACGCGGTTAATGCGGTTTTATTTGAATCCTATTATCGAGGCTTAAAAGGGAAAAATTTAGCCTATCAAACAGTAGATGAAGCAGACCGTATATGGCTTGATCATAATCTTGAAAAGGTTAAAAAATATAATCTCGACATTATTGCCGTTGATTATCTCTTTGATATGAAACAAGCTGATGAGCTTGTAGAAAAACTTCAAGCAAAAGGTTTCATCCCTTATGTAGCAAATAAAGCGCTGGATATCTACGGAAAGAGTTCTAAAAACAGTGTTAAAAGAGAGATTCTGACTCTTATAGATGAAAGTAGACTCGATCGAATGCTTCAAGGTGCACATTTTGAGGGTGGACTTATCTTTGAATATCTCGGATATATACAAAAACTTTACGATATCAACAAAGGATTACCAAATCCCGATAAGTTAGATCATTATGCAGGGATAGTTATTTGGCTAGAAAAATACTATAACGATCCAAATAAACTCTTAAAGTGGGTTACAGAGGTAAAGAAACGCAATATTCCTATTGTTTTTGTCAACACCTTTGGTATTGATGTAAAAGAGGATGAACTTGCATCCCTTGGCATTACAATCCAACAGACGAACCTACCAAAACAATCTATCCTTTATAAAGATGAAATGGTTGGTTTTGAGATTGAACCTCCTATGTCTAGAAACCCTATGCTCATTCATGTCAAAGATGCAAAAGAGTTACTTACCTATCAATATGCAGACAAAAAAACATCCACCCCTGCAGCGATCACTTCATGGGGCGGATATCTTCAAAATGGAGCTTTTATTACATCTATTAATGGTGAAGATATATGGGTCACTAACCCTTTTAAATTTTTTGCGCAGGCGTTAAGACTCCAAAAACTGCCAGTGCCAGATCCAACTACCGAAAATGGGAAACGTCTCCTTTTCACGCACATTGACGGTGACGGTATTATGAATAAAGTAGAGGGGGATTTTGGAGAGTTTTCAGGTGATGTTATTCTTAATAAAATTCTAAAAAAATATAAAATTCCCCATTCGGTTTCTGTTATTGGAGCCGAGATAGATCCAAACGGCCTTTATCCAAAGCTCTCAGAAAAACTAATAGATATAACAAAAAAAATGTTTGCACTTGAGAATGTAGAAGCGGCAAGCCATACATTTACACACCCGTTTTTTTGGGAGAAAATAGTTGATGACAATCTAAGTGAGGAGTATAGACTCAAAGTACCAGAGTATCAGTTTTCACTTGAAAGAGAACTCAAAACCACCCTTGATAATATCAATGAAAAATACTCACCGAAAAACAAATCTAAAAAAGCAGAGACTATCTTTTGGAGTGGAGACTGTGCCCCAAGAAAAAATGCTTTAGAGTATATCTACAAAGATCATATTTTGGCAATCAACGGTGGTGATACCACTATTGTAAAAACCCATCCCTGGCTTACACGTGTCTCCCCTTTTGGATTAAAACGTTCAGAGTACTACCAAGTCTATACAGGTGCACAAAATGAAAATGTATATACAAACAACTGGCTTGGACCGTTTTGGGGATTTAAACGCGTAACACAAACTTTTGAACTGACAAACTCACCCAGACGTCTAAAACCTATAGATATCTATTATCACCTATACTCAGGTTCTAAACGTGCATCGTTAGAGGCGTTGAAATATGTATTTAACTGGGCTCTCAAACAAGATGTCATGCCAATCTTTACCTCTGAATATATCCCCAAAGTTATGGATATGTATGAGGTCTCTATGGCAAAAGATGAAAATAGTTGGCTCATTACAGGAATGAATGACCTAAAAACCATCAGATTTGAGGATTTTGATACAAATGTAGACCTTAATAACTCAAAAGGTGTCGTAGGTCTTAGCCAATTTGAAAACCATACCTATTTGAGTCTCGATCAAAGAGGAAAACATCTTATAGAGCTCTCTCCTAAAAACAACAATAAAATCTATATGGTTTCAAGTAATGGAAAACTTACTGATTATAAAGAGAGTAATACAACCAAGAGTTATAGTTTTAGCTCTTATGTAGATCTTGAATTGAGTATGTATGTTGATAAAGAGTGTAGTATATCTTCCACTCCAAAGGCACGCAAGCTCTTAGAGGAAGAGAATATTGTTACACTCAAATATAAAGATACAAAAGCGGTAACAATAACACTAGAGTGTGAATAACTCTAGTTGTTTTTATATCCGTTAGGATTCTTTGACTGCCATCGCCAACTATCTTCACACATCTCATCAATTGAGCGCTTTGCTTCCCAGCCTAAAACAGATTTAGCATAACTAGGATCGGCAAAACATTTTGCTATATCACCGTTGCGTCTTGCTGTGATCTTGTATGGGATCTTTTTTTCTGATACTTTTTCAAATGCCTTTACAATATCTAAAACAGAATACCCTTTCCCCGTTCCTAGATTAACCGTCAGTACATTCTCTAAACTATCAATCTTTTCAATCGCTTTTACGTGTCCCTCCGCTAAATCGACAACATGTATATAATCTCTTACACCTGTACCGTCATGCGTGTCGTAATCATCTCCAAATACACTTAATTGCTCCAATTTACCAACAGCAGTTTGTGATATATAAGGCATAAGGTTATTTGGTATTCCGTTTGGATCTTCACCTATTAAACCTGATTTATGTGCACCGATAGGATTAAAATAGCGAAGAAGTATAACTTTCCATTCATGATCTGAAGTAAACAGATCTTTAAGTATATCCTCTATAAAAAGTTTTGTTCTTCCATAAGGGTTTGTAGTTGAGAGTGGAAAATCTTCTGTAATTGGTGTCGTATGAGGATCTCCGTAGACAGTTGCCGAAGAGCTAAAAACAATCTTTTTACAGTTGTTTTGCGCCATCACTTCACAAAGTTTTATAGTCCCTATTACATTATTATCATAGTATGCTAACGGTTTCTCAATAGATTCTCCGACAGCTTTAAGTCCTGCAAAATGGATTACGGAGTCTATATCATAAAGATCAAATATTTTTTGCAGGTCAGTTTCATTTCTGATGTCACCCTCTATAAACTTCACATCTTTACCTATAATTTGTGATACTCTTTTTAAACTCTCTTTTGAAGAGTTACAAAGATTATCAAATACTACAAAATCAAGTCCTTCATTATCTAACTCTATACATGTATGTGAACCTATATATCCCGCTCCGCCGGTGACTAATATCATCTATGTAAAACCTTCTTTTTAATATAGTATTTATTATACACTTTATATACTTATATATGATAAATATAACAAAAAAAATTCTTTATGAACCATTATTGCACTTTTTAGTTTTAGGAGGATTGGCTTATTACTACTTTGATTATGCCAAAGAGAAAGAGTCAAGCATCTCAAAACCAACTCTTGTCATTGCAAACTATGAGCTAAAAAACTTACAAAATGAAACACAGCTACAAGCTCCAAAACTAGTTTTAGCGTATCTTACATATCAAAAAATACTTTTGGAAGAAGCCTATTCCCTAGGACTTTATAGGGATGATCCAAAAATAGATGAACATCTACTAAAAAAAATGGAGTACCTCTTTAAAAATGATATAGAATTTCAAGAACCTTCTGAAGAACAACTTCATCAGTTTTATCAAGCACATCTTAGTGACTACAGCAAAGTGAACTCTTTGAACCTTTATCTCTTAAGAGTTGATCAAAATACAGAAAAAAATGTGATACAGAAACTCTCAACTATAACCGACCTTCGCCCTTTTGCCAAAAAGTATGAGCAACTTACTCCAGATGCAATCAAAGAAAAATTCGGTAGTTATACCGCTCTGAAAATCTCCACATTACAAGAAGGATTTTGGAGTGAAGTGATTGATAACAAACTGTTTTATATAACAAACAAACAGGTATCTGAGCCCTACTCTTTTGAAGAGGTTGAAGGGATTGTATATGAGCACTATAAAAAGAGTTTTAGAGTACTCAACGAACAACAGGCATATGCCAAAATTTATAGCAAATATATTATCAAAGAACAAAAATAGATGCCTTTATTTCGTATAGTTTTTCTTCTGACTCTTTTCTCTGTTTTTTCACAAGCACACCAGACGGGGCTATCGTTTATCGATCTTAAAAAAAACAGTGATGCCACAATAGATGTAGTGTATAAAAAACCCCTTTCAGATACAAGGGATGAAGATATCACGATCAACTACCCTTCACGATGCATTCAGGACACGCCCACTCTAAAAAAAATAGAAAACGGCTTTATTCTCAGAAAATATCAACTTAACTGTGGAGAAAACGGTTTAAAACAGAGTAGAATCTGGGTAGAGGGTCTTGTTTCAAGTGATCGGGGTGTAGTTGTACGTTATGAGAGTGATGATACTATCTATAAATCTCTGCTAAGAGCTACTACACCTTTTATGGAGTTCAACAAACAAAGCTCAAAACTAAAACTTTTTATGGAGTATCTCCAATTAGGAATTTTACATATCTTAACCGGCTTTGATCACCTCTCGTTTGTGATGGGACTTCTCATTTTATCTGTAAGTTTACGTAAACTGCTTTATACAATTTCGGCATTTACCCTTTCCCATTCTATCACTTTGGTATTTGGTATTTTAGGTACAGCAACAATTAACATTGCGTATGTAGAAGCGATGATAGCACTAAGCATCCTCTTCTTGGCAAAAGAGATAATGTTAAAACGTCAAACATTTACAAAGAGGCACTTAGGGATCGTAGCATTTTTATTTGGCCTGATTCACGGTTTCGGGTTCTCATCAAACCTTTCTCAGATCGGCTTGCCCCATAATGAGATCCCCCTTTCACTCTTTTCGTTTAATCTTGGAATAGAGCTTGGGCAAATTATTTTTATTTTGCTTGCTGCATTACTTTTAAAAATAGTGCATAAGTTTATTAGTGAGAAGAGAATAGATATAGCCGTGGCCTATACCATAGGCTCTGTATCTTCCTTTTGGCTCTTAGAGAGAATACCTTTTTAATCTTTCCCTATTCTATGCCCTTTAAGTGCGTAAAATAGGATAAAAAGATAACTTACAATCCCTAAGAGGTAACTCATCTGCATATCGTTTGTATAGAGTGAGATACGCCCAAAAAGAAGCGGCAGTAAAGCTCCCCCTGCAATCGACATAATTAGAAGTGCACTCGCTTTAGGAGTATGTCGCCCTAATCCCTCTAGTACCAAAGGCCAGATGGTCGGCCATACCAAAGCGTTTGAAAGACCAAGCAGTGCTACAAACAATACAGTATCAGGGATTGTTTCCATAAATATATGGCTCTCTTTTGGAGTAAAAACAATCAAAAAGACAAACACTATCCCTAGAAGTGATGAGAGTGCAAGTGCGCTTTTTTGTGATAAAAGTTTTGGGATTGCAAGGATACCGATAAAATATGCCAACACCATACATGCCATTGTGTAAGAGGTAAGAATAGTGACATCTTTTACCCCTAGACTTTGAGCGTATAACCCGATGGTATCCCCTGCCATCACTTCAATACCTACATAAAAGAACAGTGCGATTGCACCTAAAATTACATGGGGGAATCTAAAAATACTTACATGATCGTAAGTATCATCTTCCTCATATTCAACATCTTTTAAAGGGGAGAAATGTACAAATAAAATCAGTGCCAATAAAATAGAGGCCATAACAAGATAAGGTGTAACTAATGTCTGCGATAACAGATCCAAATTACTCTCTTGCAACTCTTCAAGTACCGGAATATCCGATAAAATTAATGCAGTAAATACAATAGGTGCGAGAACTCCTGCAGATTTATTTATAAGCCCCATAATACTGATACGACGCGCCGCACTCTCAATAGGTCCGAGTAAAACGATATAAGGATTTGAAGCACTCTGTAAAATTGTAAGCCCTGTCCCCAAAACAAAAAGAGCAAGTAAAAAGATCCCAAACTCTCTCATAAAAGCAGCAGGAATAAAAAGCAGACTTCCAACCGCCATCACAAATAAACCTAAACTCATCCCCTTTTTATATCCGGTGAGTTCCAAAAGATACGACATCGGATATGCCATAACCGTATAAGAGATATAAAATGCAAAAGTGACAAACAATGCTTCAAACTCATTGAGATCACATAACACTTTTAAAAACGGGATTAATGAACCGTTTAGCCACGTCACAAACCCAAATATAAAAAATAAAACCGCTATGATACTCATAGAGAGAATTGTTGCACTTCTATCCATCATTTTTCAATTCCTCCAGATATTTTGCCACGCCGTCTTCATCGTTACTGTGCTTTAAAACAATATCTGCCATCTTTTTCACATCGTCATGAGCATTTGCAACTGCCACAGAAGTGTTTGCCAGATTAAACATCCCGATATCGTTGAGATTGTCCCCAAATACACTTAAACGGTTAAGATCAAATCCCGCTGCTTCGCTCACACTTGTAATACCGTGGGCTTTATCAGCATCTTTATGCAAGATAGTTAAAAAATAGCATCCCATATACGCTTCAGGTGCTAAGATATATTTTAATTCATCTCCGAATATCTTCTTTATTCTTTGTTCTAGTTCAATAAGTATCGCTTCATCAGCCATATAAACAATTTTAAAATTATCATCCATTGCACGCAAGTTTTTAAAACCTTGTGTGTGGTCGTCGTTAGCATAACGTTTTAATATCTCTGTTTGATAGTTATTAAGCGTAGTAGAGTAGGTAAACGCTTCATTGAGTTCTTGATCGACCAATGAAAGAACAAAAGGATAGATTCCAAGCTTACCACCTTCATCGATGATCTCATCCGCAACATTTTTGGAGATAAATTTCGTATCTACTATCTTTTTTTCGGTTGTTGCTATAAGTGCTCCATCAAGAAGTATCATCGGTGCATTTATGCTTACACCCTTTAAAAACTGCATTGTTTTTTTATAAGTTCTCGCCGTTGCTATCGAGATAATGGCATCTTTTTCATAAGAGTTCCATATTTTTTTAGTATAATCACTTACAGATAAATCTGTTCGTAAAAATGTATGATCAAGGTCAGTTATATATATATTTTTCATAGTTAATAGTATAGGGAGTTTTCATGAAAAACGCAATAGTCACGGGTGCAAGCAGCGGGATAGGTTATGCACTAACAAAACGGTTGTTAGCATTGGGTTATAGTGTTATCGGTGTTAGCCGAAGTATTGATGAGGCTCTTTTTGACAATGATAATTTTAAAGCTATACAATGTGATTTAAGTGATGAGAAACAAACATTGCAACTTATAGAAAAAGTGAAAAAAGAGGAGATCTTTATACTGATCAATTGTGCAGGGTTTGGAAAGTTTGCCCCACATGAAGAGTTAAATTCTAAAACAATTACACAGATGACTTTTTTAAATCTTACCGCTCCGATGCTCCTTACAAATGCGACTCTTCGATCACTAAAACAAAACAAGGGCTACCTCATCAACATCAACTCTATCGAAGCACTCCGTTCAAGTAAATTTGCCGGCGTATACAGTGCTACGAAAGCTGGGCTCAAAGCATTCAGTGATGCCCTTTTTGAAGAGACGAGAAAATCTGAACTCAGCATCACCAATATCAATCCGGATATGACAGAGAGTAATTTTTATGATGATTTACACTTTAATGTAAGTGATGATGAAAACTCGAGGCTTTTAGCTGAGGATATCGCAGATGCCTTAGAACATATCCTTAGTATGAGAAAAGGGGCAGTTGTTAGTGAATATACTATTAGAAGTTTACACTTTGGGATAAATAAAAAGCCTAAGAGGTAATATCTAGGCTATTAATTGAATCTCTTTTAGTAGAGTTTAGAAAATCTATATTCTTTTTTATCTGTTTCATAGAAGTTGCTGTTTCAGATTTGAGTGTCTCTAAAAGCTCTATAGCAGCCTTAAAAAGGTAAATAGCACTTTCTATATCCTCTTTTTTTTCGAGTTGAGGGGTCTCGTCTAAAAGCTTTTCAAGTTGCGCAACATCCTTTTGGATGATAGCAACTTTAAGCTCATTAAGCCACATGTGTAGCATCTCTCCATGCTTCAAGCAACTCTTTAAATACGTTTGTACACTCTTCAAGTTTTTTTGCATCATTGTGCATATTCACATCTAAAAGTAGCGTAATTTGGTAATTGTATAAACCTTTTAAGTAGTGTGCAACAGCCCCACCTTCAAAGTTTAAGATAGCTACTAATTCATCTATCACAGCTATAGAACGGTTAATCCAATATACCTTTTTTTCAATGATTCCTGCATCCATAGCTTTTTTTGCCAACATATTAAATCTAAGTACACCTTCATACATAAGCTCTACTAATTTTTCTGATGATTCTATTGATACATTATTTTCTGAATAAATATTATGTGCTGTATTTGCGTACATTTCAAATCCTTTTGTTAATTATATATATATCGGTCAATTTCACTAAAAACTTTAGTTACTACTTGAAGCACTTTGCGCATTTACCATCATAATAAATGCATTCGCAGAACTCGTAAATCTTGCTATAAGAGAATCGTAAGCACCCCATTGCTGAGCCATTGTGTCATACTTATTATTCAATCTTTCAATTGCAGTAGCTTTTCTCTCTTCTAAAGATGAGATAGAGTCACTGATACTCGTTTTTAGATTATCTAAGCTTTTCCCAAGACCTGTATAAGTTTCCACTACATTATATAACTCAGTAAATGCTCCATCGATCGCCGTTGTTGTACCATCACCGTTATCATAGTTACCACCCGAGAAAAAGACCTCTACATTACCTGCATTTGTATCAAGTTTGTCATTCAATACCGTTTTATCAACTGTTAATTTTCCGTCTTTATCGATATCAAAACCATATTCATAAAGGTTACTAACACCACCCCCGATAGTATCCATTGCATTTCTAATCGCATTTTGCATATTTCTAATAGTACTATCAGAAGAGAAAAGACCACGTTCATCTGATTCTATACTATTTTTTGTTACCTTGTTTAAATAAGTCATCGCAGAATTATACTTTTCTACAAAACTATCAATTCTCATCATAATCTCATCACGATTTTGCGTAACGTCTACCGTTGAACTGCCAACCTCTTTTAAAGTGATATCGTAACCTGTTATAAGGTCAGTTACATTATTTGAAGTTCTTGTTACCAATTGTCCGTTAAACTCAAACTGCGCATCACTCCCTGTTTGTACAGCTGTCATACCTGTAGTTAACTGTGTCCCTGCAAGATTTCCCGTTGTATCTGTTATAGTAATATCTTGAGTAGTTCCCGTATTTACAGAGTTTAAAAATAAACGGAAGTCACCGCTTGCAACCTGTACAACTGTCGCGTTTACATCTGCTCCTGCAACGTTATTGATCTCTGCTTTTATATCATCTAAAGTCATTGTTTGATCATAGTTGATTGTATAATCAGTCCCGTTTACATTTAAATTCATACTCCCTGCAGCAGTTGCTACAAGACCTGCAGTTGTTGCACTCGTAAATGAACCAGACTGCTCAATCTGAGTTGTAGCTAATGAGAGAACATTTAACGTAAAACTTTGAATATCACTGTTTGCAGAAGCCGTTACCTCTACTGATGTACCACTAACACTTGTAGAACGCCCGTCATACAGAGTTGGTGATTTTAGTTCCCAAATACTATCGAATAAGTTTGTCATCGTCGCATCTAGAACATTGAATTCAGCTTGTTTATCTTGTATAGTTAATAATTGTCTTTCTAGCGGATTAATCCTTGCAGCTTCATCTGCAGCTTTTAGTTGGTCTAGTACATCCATCGTTAAAACACCCGATCCTAAACCTAATGAACTAATTGCCATGATAGATCCTTTTCTTATATATATATTATTCTTTAGGGATCATATCGACACTTTTATTAAATTCTTTAACAAAATATTGTGGTATCTTTTTTGCTATAATCTTTGCATGAATGCATTACGATTAATCGGTAGAAATAAAGAGCTTTTTCAACACGACATAGTTACACACGAGACACAACTCTCTAAAATTGTATCGGATAGTTCTTTTTTAGTTTTAGGTGGAGCCGGTTCTATCGGTCAGGCTGTTACAAAAGAGATCTTTAAACGCAATCCTAAAAAACTTCATGTAGTTGATATTTCCGAGAACAATTTAGTTGAACTCGTTCGTGATATTCGAAGTTCATATGGTTATATCGACGGAGAGTTTGCAACATTCGCTTTAGATATAGGTTCACGGGAGTATGATGCTTTTATAGCCCAAGACGGAAAATATGATTATGTTTTAAACCTCTCGGCACTCAAACATGTAAGAAGTGAAAAAGACCCTTTTACCCTAATGCGGATGATAGAAACAAATATCTTTAACACCGACAAAACACTCAAACAATCAATTGACAAGGGTGTCAAAAAGTATTTTTGCGTTTCAACGGATAAAGCAGCGAATCCGGTAAACATGATGGGTGCGAGCAAACGTATTATGGAGATGTTTGTTCACAGAAACTCTCTTAATATCGATGTCTCGATGGCACGCTTTGCCAATGTCGCCTTCTCTGACGGTTCACTTCTACACGGTTTTAATCAAAGAATTGAAAAGCAGCAGCCTTTAGTTGCTCCAAATGATATAAAACGCTATTTTGTAACCCCTAAAGAGAGTGGAGAATTATGTTTAATGTCTTGTATATTTGGACAAAATCGTGATATATTTTTCCCTAAACTCTCTGAAGCACTCCACCTGATCACCTTTTCAGAAATTGCAGTAAAATATTTAAAAGAAAAAGGGTATGAACCCTATCTGTGTAAAGATGAACAAGAAGCCAGAGAGCTTGCACATACTCTACCAAAAGCAGGAAAATGGCCTTGTCTTTTCACCCCGAGTGATACAACCGGTGAAAAAGATTTCGAGGAGTTTTTCACAGAGAATGAAATACTCGATATGCAGCGGTTTGAAAATCTTGGAATTATCAAAAATGAACTCAACTTCGATCCCGTGCTCCTTGGAAAATTCGAGCACGATATAGATATGATGCTCCAAGCACAGCAATGGAATAAAGAGCATATCGTAGCACTCTTTTTAGAGCTGCTGCCAAACTTTGAGTATGAAGACAAACATAAATATCTTGATGGAAAAATGTAATGGAAACGATTGTAAAATTTATCCAAGAACTCTACAAAACAAAAGAGTTTATACCACTGCATGAACCCCGTTTTCGTGGTAATGAGAAAAAATACCTCAACGAATGTATCGATTCCACTTTTGTCTCAAGTGTCGGTGCTTTTGTAGATAAATTTGAAAAAGATTTTGCTGCGTACGTAGGGAGTAAATATGCCGTAGCTACCGTTAACGGTACATCAGCTCTTCATATCTCGCTTCTTTTAGCAGGTGTAGAAGATAATGATGAAGTACTCACACAGCCTTTAACTTTTATTGCAACCTGTAATGCCATCAGCTATTGCGGTGCAAAGCCTATATTTATCGATGTAGAGCAGGAGAGCCTAGGGATGAGTCCTACTCATCTCAAAGAGTTTTTAGAGCAAAACTGTGTTGTAGAGGATGGAGTGTGCCGCAACAAAACAACAAACAAAGTGATCAAGGCGTGCGTGCCGATGCACACTTTCGGACATTCGTGCCAAATAGATACAATTGCCGAAATTTGTAAAGAGTGGCATATAACCCTCGTTGAGGATGCTGCTGAGAGTTTAGGCTCTTTTTACAAACAAAAACATACCGGAACATTCGGAAAAATAGGTGCTTTTAGTTTTAACGGCAATAAAATTATCACTTCCGGCGGAGGTGGCGTAATAGTCACAGATGATGAAGCCTTGGCAAAAAAAGCAAAACATCTTACTACAACGGCGAAAGTGCCTCATAAATGGGAATATGTCCACGATATGATCGCCTATAACTACCGTATGCCAAATCTCAATGCCGCCCTTCTTGTAGCGCAACTCGAACAACTCGATGATTTTTTACAATCTAAAAAAGAGATCGCAAAAAAATATGAAGAGTTTTTTTCACAATATGATGATATAAAGTTTATAAAAGCACCAAAAGGTGCCGATTCAAACTACTGGCTCAATGGAGTGCTTTTAAAAGATGAGAAAGAAAGAGATCAATTTTTGGCTTTTACAAATGAACACGGAGTGATGACTCGTCCTATCTGGAAACTTATGAATGAGTTAGAGATGTTTAAAGATGCCCAAAAAACCAACCTTGATAATGCGAAATCTCTTGCACAGAGAGTAGTAAATATCCCAAGTAGCGCCCTATGAAAAAAGATCGTATACTTCTCATCGGCGGCGGCGGACACTGCAAAAGTGTTATAGATGTTATAGAGCAAGAGAATAAGTTTGAGATCGCCGGTATCATTGATGTAGCTGAAAAAATCGGAACAAAAGTTCTTGGTTATAAGGTGATTGCTTCTGATGATGCACTTGAACAACTCTTTAAAGACTACAAGTATGCACTTGTAACCGTCGGTCAAATCCGCTCAAATACCCTTCGTATAAAACTATTTGATAAACTAAAGTCGATCGGCTTTACACTCCCAACCATCCAGTCACCCCTTGCGTACGTCTCTAGCCATGCTTCTGTCGCAGAGGGAAGTGTCATTATGCATCATGCTTTAATAAATGCCGATGCAAAAGTTGGAAAAAACTGCATTATCAACACAAAAGCTTTAGTTGAACATGATGCACAAGTAGAAGACCATTGCCATATATCCACCGGTGCCATTATAAACGGGGGTGTTGTAGTGAAAGAGGGAACCTTCGTCGGTAGTCAGAGTACAACAAAAGAGTACCGAGAGATCAACGGTTTTATCAAAGCCGGGAGCATTGCAAAATGAGTGTTTTTATCATCGCTGAAGCGGGAGTGAACCATAACGGCTCTATTGAACTGGCAAAAAAACTGATCGATGTAGCAAGTAAGGCGGGAGCCGATGCGGTAAAGTTTCAAACTTTCAAAGCTGAAAAACTCGTAAGTAAAAATGCCGACAAAGCCGCTTACCAAAAAGAGACAACCGATTCAGAAGAATCGCAGTTTGACATGATCAAAAAACTTGAGCTTGATCTGCAAACACATCAAGAACTCTTAGCCTACTGTAAAACAAAAAACATTATGTTCCTCTCAACTCCCTTTGATCATGAAAGTATTGAACTTTTAGACAATCTTGGATTAAAAATCTTTAAAATCCCGAGCGGTGAGATAACAAACCTCCCATATCTAAGAAAGATAGGCGAGCTTAACAAACAAGTGATTCTCTCTACGGGAATGGCTGATATGGGTGAGATTGAAGATGCTTTAAATATTTTAATAAATGCAGGTACTTCTAAAAACAATATCACCATCCTCCATGCAAACACAATGTACCCTACCCCTATGGAAGATGTAAATTTAAAAGCGATGAATACCATAGGAGACAGTTTCGATATAGCCTATGGATACAGTGATCACACGTTGGGTATAGAGGTAGATATCGCGGCAGTCGCGATGGGAGCGAGTGTGATTGAGAAACATTTTACACTCGATAAAACGATGGAAGGCCCAGATCACAAAGCGTCACTAGAACCACATGAATTAATTGCAATGGTAAAGGCTATACGCAATATTGAACTAGCACTCGGTGACGGAATTAAAAAACCCTCTCCAAGTGAAACACCTAATATCGTAGTTGCGAGAAAATCAATTGTAGCGGCACAAGATATACAAAAAGGGGAGCTTTTCACTGGGGAGAACCTTACCATCAAACGTCCTGGAAACGGTATAAACCCTATGCAATGGGATAAAATAATCGGTACTCAAGCTCAAAAAGATTACACAAAAGATGAACTGATATGAGAAAAATCTGTGTAGTAACGACAACCCGGGCAGAATATGGACTTTTAAAACCTCTTATGGAGGAGATCAAAAGTGATTCTCTATTGGAATTACAAACGCTTATTACAGGGACACATTTAGAAGCAGAATTTGGTGAGACATATAAAGAGATAGAAAAAGATTTCGATATCACTGCCAAAGTGCCCATGGAACTCTCTAGTGATACAGCAAAAGATCTATCGTGTTCTATGGCAAAACTTCAATGCGATATAACAAAAACACTCCAACAACTTAAACCAGATATAGTAGTAATTTTAGGGGATCGTTATGAGATACTCAGCGTTGCTACGGCTGCATTTATGCTCCATATCCCTATTACCCATATTCATGGTGGAGAGGTAACCGAGGGGGCTATTGATGATTCGATCAGACATGCTGTTACAAAACTTTCTCACCTCCATTTTACATCTACAGAGATCTATAAACAAAGGGTTATTCAACTCGGAGAAGATCCAAAAAGAGTGTTTAATGTCGGAGCATTAGGAGTTGAAAACTCTAAAAAAGTTCAACGTTTAAGTAAGAAAGATTTTGAAGACTCTATCGGTTGTGAACTTGGAGAAAAGAATCTCCTTCTTACCTACCATCCGCAGACGATCTCTGAATTAACACCCAAAGAGCAATTTCAGGCACTTTTAGATGCTCTTGACCAGTTTGAAGATATAAAGATCATTTTTACTAAAGCAAATGCCGATGAGGGTGGAAAAATAATCAATACGATGATCGATGAGTATGTTAGTAATAATTTACACAGGGCAGTCTCGTTTACCTCTTTAGGGCAACTGCGTTACTTTAATGCCATTAGATATGTTGATGCCGTTATAGGCAACAGTTCAAGCGGGATTTTAGAGGTACCGAGTTTTAATAAACCTACGATCAACATAGGGGATCGTCAAAAAGGGAGAGTCATGGCCAAGAGTGTCATCAACTGCTCTGTCAATAAAAACGAGATAGTTAAAGCTATCGAAAATGTATATAAAAGCAAAGAAAAAACTTTCACAACAACAAAAAACCCGTATGAGGGAATAAAAACTGCTCACACTATCAAAGAAGAGTTAAAAAACGTTTCATTACAAACAATTTTTCAAAAAAGTTTTTATGATTTAGGAGGGGATGATGCAAAAATATAAAGAGATACTGTTACATAAACAAGCAACTATCAAAAAAGCCCTGGAAGTTATCGATAAAGGGGCAATGAGAATTGCTATTGTTTTAGATGACAATGAAAGAGTTGTAGGGACACTTACCGATGGAGATATTCGCAGGGGTCTGCTTCACGGTCTTACACTCGATTCTTCTATAGAAGATCTTTATTTTAAAGAACCAACCTTAGCAACTATCAACGATTCTAAAGAACTTATAGTTCAAAAAGCTATTCGTAAACAGATCTATCAAATCCCGATTATCGACAATGACGGCAAACTCGTAAAGATCGAAGACCTCGCAAACCTCTTAAAAACCAATGCGAAAAAAAATCATGTAATACTTATGGCCGGCGGTCTGGGTACACGTCTAAGACCTTTAACACATGATGTTCCAAAACCCCTTCTAAAAGTGGGAAATAAACCGATACTTGAAACTATTATTGAAAACTTTGCAAAATACGGTTTTGTAAATATCACTATCAGTGTGAACTACAAAGCGGATATGATAAAAGAGCATTTTGGTGACGGAAGTGCTTTAGGGGTGAACATTGACTATATCCAAGAGACTCAAAGACTCGGTACTGCAGGGGCACTCAGCCTTATAAAAGATAGACCGCAAGAGCCGTTTTTTGTCATGAATGCAGATCTGCTTACAAATGTTAATTTTGAACATCTTCTTGATTTTCACTCATTTGAGCATTCTGTAGCGACCATGTGTGTACGAGAGTATGATTATCAGGTTCCTTATGGAGTGATCCAGACTGATGGAAGCCGCATCACTGCCATAGAGGAGAAACCTGTTCATAAGTTTTTTGTCAATGCCGGTATCTATGTACTTTCACCTCAAGTTTTCGAGTATATTCCAAAAGAAGAGTTTTATGACATGCCGACACTTTTCGAAGATATCATTAAAGATGATCTAAAAACCATCTCTTTTCCGATCCATGAGTATTGGCTGGATATCGGTCGTATGAGTGACTTTGAACAGGCACAAACTGAATATGGTGAGATATTTTAATGCTTAACGGGAAAACTTTTTTAGCTGTTATTCCTGCACGAGGCGGCAGTAAACGCTTGCCCCGAAAAAATGTTTTAGATTTGGCAGGCAAACCGCTGATAGGATGGAGCATTGAAGCAGCGCAAAAAAGTAAGTATCTAGATGCTCTTGTAGTCTCCAGCGATGATAGTGAGATCTTAGAGCTTTCCAAAAACTACGGAGCTGAAACACTACTGCGTCCGCAGGAATTAGCAAGTGATACGGCAACTACCTTTGATACACTAAAACATGTAATAGAGAACTCAAAAGAATATGACTACATTGTTTTACTCCAGCCTACAAGTCCTTTAAGAACGGCTCAGGATATAGATGAGGCGATAAAGTTTCTCATTAACAAAGACGCTGAGGGCATAATTTCTGTTTGTGAGATGGAGCATAGTCCTCTTTGGAGCAATACACTATCTGAAGATAAGTCAATGGAGCATTTTTTAAAAGAGGAAGTGCTCAACAAGCGAAGTCAAGATTTAGAAACATATTACAGGCTCAACGGTGCAATATATATTGCCAAAATAGATAAATTTTTAGAAAACGGTAGCTTTTTTCTGAAAAATAATATTTTCGCTTACGAGATGCCGCAACAACACTCGATCGATATAGATACAAAGATCGACTTTTTATTTGCAGAACTTCTACTAAAGGAACAGAATGGATAATCAACGCATAGAGCAAGAAGCACAAGAGAAATTTCAAAAAAACTTACTATTTTTTCAAAAAGAAGTACCCGTTCTATATGAAAAATTAATGGCTTTTGAAAATGCAATCGCCAATGGTTACTACACACAAAAGTATAATTTAGAGTATACAAAAGAGGGATATTTTGATGTCCAAGAGATAGAGAGTGGAAAATGGCTTTACGGTGTTAATAGTGACAAACATGCCGAAATAATTGCTAAAAATATAGATTATTCAAAACAAGACAACCTCTTTGAAACTTTTAGAGACTTAACATTTTCAGAGGAAAGTTTAAAGCAGTATGAAGAGATGGATATCGTAGATTCTTCACTCTCAACTATTGCTCCGATCGTACATTATACGAATCAGTATGCTTCAAAAGAAACAACAACTATGAAAAAGATTTACAAGTTTATTTTTATGGGTGTTGGACTTGGACTACATCTTATAAAAGTGCATGAAAAAATCCATGCTACTACATATTTTATAGTAGAAGATGACCTTGAACTATTTTATCTATCACTCTATGTTACTGACTATCAACTTCTTAAAGATGATGGCGTAACAATCATCTTTTCTATCTTTGACGATGAAGAAGCATTTAGATATAAAGTATATTCATTCTTACGTACAATGCCTGTATATAACCACTATCTAAAATACTTCCCTCTTCTAAGCCATTCAACAGAAAAACTAAAGATTATGCATAGTGCTATCATCTCTCAAGATTACCTGAAGTTCCCTCATTCAGCAGTAATGCAGGTATATCTAAGACCATTGGAATATCTCAAAGAACAATACAAGTTTGTCAGTATTAACGGATTAAAAAAAGCTTCAATTTTCCATACAAATCCTATCTTAGTTCTTGGGGCAGGTCCCTCTTTACAAAAAGATATAGAATGGGTTAAAAACAACAAAGGACACTTCATTATTATTGCCGTAAGTGCTGCTTTAGGCTTATTGGAGAAAAATAATATAAAGCCTGACATCATTATCCATGTTGATGGATTTGAAGCGAGTATGAAACACCTTGAAAAGGTCTCTTCTATGGAGTTCTTTGATGACAGTATTACTCTTTTTGCCTCTTTTACATACCCTGAATTTGCACAAGCTTTCAAAAAAGAGAATATGTACATCTTCCAAGCGGCAGCTTCAATCAAAAAAGATTATGGACATATTACGGCTTCAAATGTTGGTATTATGAGTTATGTGTTATCTATATATTTCGGAGCAAAACAGATCTATACACTTGGTCTTGATATGGCGCTGGATGCTGAAACAGGGCAAACACACCTTGAAGGACATCTCCATAGTAAAGCACTTGATATTAAACATGAACTCGATTTAGAAGAGGATATTAACTATCATGAAACAGTTCTTTCAACTAAAGGAAACTTTTTAGACGAGGTTCCGACTACACCACACTTTATCGCTTCACTTATGGAGATTAAAGGGATAGTACGAAATCTCCAAAAAGATGATCAACACTCTTTTAACCTTTCAGACGGAGCATATATCTCAAATACTACGCCACTTAAAAGTGAAGATTTCGATCCTCAGTCACTTCCGGTTCTTGATAAACAAAAACTCTTTAAAGATTTAAAATCAACTTTTGAAGATGCCTCTGATATTGGACTTACTCAAGAGGAATATCAAGATATACAACAACGTGTTATACATGCAAAAAACATCTTAAAACGTATAGAGGAATTTAAAACACTTAAGTTTAGTTCTATAGACCAATACCACTACGATCTTTTAGGATTGTTTATAGATATACTGACAGAACATGATGTTGAAGAAGCAAAAGATACGAATAATATCATTACACTCTATATTCAAATGATAAGCGGATACCTGTTTGACTTTATAAATACGAAAGAGATTGATAATCCAAAAAGACATATCAAAAAATTAAATAAACTGCTTGTTACACAATTAACACGTGTTGTAACATACTATGAAGAGTTTTTGGAGAACTTTTTAAAATCTGTAGAGCATCACTAGGAGAAAATCTCCTAGTGAAAAGAGGGATAAGACTTTAAAAAAAGTCTTTAAATACTTAGTTTACTACTGAAGTAATCTAAGAACATTTTGTTGAACAGCATTAGACTGACTCATAGCATATGAACCAGATTGCGCTAAAATGTTTCTTTTGTTGAAGTTTGCAGACTCAGCAGCAAAGTCAACATCACGAATTTGAGATTCAGCAGCTGTTACGTTTACTTGTGCAGTTGTAACGTTTCTGATAACTGATTCAAGTTGGTTTTGTGCAGCACCAAGACTTGCTCTTAATGTATCGATTGTTCCAAGTGCAGAATCCATCGCTGAGATTGTAGCTTCAGCAGCAGACTGAGTAGAAACACCTGCAGTACCAATTACATTTGATGCAGTCATAGAATCAATTGTTGTTTTAGTTGTTTCACCAGAGTACGCACCAACATGGAATGTAAAACTACTATTAGTAAATAATGTTTTACCATTGAATTTAGTTTGTGTATTAATGAAACTTGCAGAACTGATAAGACGATTAACCTCAGTCTGAATATAACTTCTTGAAGCAGAATCTTGAGTATCATTGGCAGATTGAACCGCTAGTGTACGAATACGTTGAACGATATTTGTATACTCTTGTAATGCACCGTCAGCAGTTTGGATAAGACCGATTGCATCATTTGCATTGTTTGTTGCTTGACCAAGACCATTTGCTTGTGCTTTTAGTTTATCAGCAATAGCAAGACCAGCTGAATCATCAGCAGCTTTGTTAATTCTTAAACCAGAAGAAAGTTTTGTTAAACTGTTATCTAATTGAACATTGTTTAACGTAGCATTTCTGTGTGCAGTCATTGCACCAACGTTAGTATTAATTCTAAAACCCATAATAAATCCTTTTCTATGGAAGAGCCTTTCGCTCTTGTAATTTAAAGTTTATCTTCAGGCTTCCTTGCCCTAGATGTTAACTAAATCGACACCTAAAAAAATAACTTTAGAAAATTTTATCTTTTTTTTCACTTTTTTTATATTTAAAGTTTTTGTGCTAAACTTTCGGACTTAAAACACTATACTATATTATATAGGATTATATTTGAACTTAATTATCGTCGAATCACCAGCAAAAGCTAGAACTATTAAAAACTTTTTGGGGAAAGATTATGATGTGATTGCATCCAAGGGTCACATTAGAGATCTACCTAAATCACGTTTTGGTATAGAGATAGATGAAGAGACTCATACTATCGTTCCAAAATATTCTGTGGCAAAAGAGAACGCTCCAACAGTAAAAGAGATAAAAGAAAAAGCCAAAAAAGCAGATACTATCTATATCGCGACCGATGAGGACCGCGAAGGGGAAGCGATTGGATGGCACATAGCACACGCTATCAAAAAAGATCCTCAGGAACTACCGCGTATAGTATTTCACGAGATCACGAAAAATGCTATTAAACATGCACTTGAGTCTGCTCGTAAAATAGATATGGATATGGTAAATGCGCAACAAGCACGTCGTTTACTTGACCGTATCGTTGGTTATAAACTCTCTCCTTTATTAAGTTCAAAGATCCAAAAAGGTTTAAGCGGCGGTAGAGTTCAGAGTTCAACTTTAAAACTTGTAGTTGATCGTGAAAAAGAGATCAAGGCATTCGTTCCTGAAGAATATTGGAGCATAGATACAACTTTTAAAACAAATATTGAAGCAAATCTCATTAAACATAAAAGTGAGAAGATAGAAAAACTTACAATTAAAAACAAAGAGACTGCTGCTGCAATAGTTGAAAGTGTAAAGAACGATAGTTTTACAATCGAAAAGATTGAAACAAAACAGAGAAAGAGTTCAACTCCGCCACCGTTTATGACTTCAACTCTACAACAAACGGCGTCTTCAAAACTCGGTTTTTCTCCGAAAAAGACTATGATGCTGGCACAGGCACTCTATGAAGGTGTAAAAACTCCTGATGGGACGAGTGGTGTTATCACATACATGAGAACCGATTCACTTAACCTTGCAAAAGAAGCTGTAGACGCTGTTCGCGGAATTATTGAAAGCCGTTACGGAGAAAAATATCTTCCAAAAAGTGCAAAAGTTTACACTAAAAAAGCAAAAGGTGCACAAGAGGCTCACGAAGCCATCCGTCCTACAATGTTGCAGTTTACTCCTGAGGTAGCAAGCAAATACCTTAAAGCTGATGAGTTAAAACTTTACCGTCTTATTTATGAGCGTTTCATGGCGTGTCAAATGGAAGATGCAGTATTTGAGCAACAATCTATCATTTTTAAAGGGAATGAAAACGAGTACCGTGCAAGTGGTAGAAAACTGATTTTTGAAGGTTTCTACAAAGTAACGGGAACTGAAGATAAAGATAAACTGCTTCCAACTTTAAAAGAGGGTGATACAGCTGAGATCGAGAAGATCAAACCGGAGCAACACTTTACCGAGCCACCTTCACGTTACTCTGAAGCAAGCCTGATTAAAAAACTTGAAGCTGAGGGTGTTGGACGTCCATCGACATATGCACCGACTATCGCGACACTTACAAACAGAACATATGTAAGTATTGAGAAAAAGCAGATCATCCCGACTGAGATCGCTTTTACGGTTACAGAAATCTTAGAAAAGCACTTCTCTAACATTGTAGATATCAACTTCACTGCAAATATGGAAGAACAACTCGAGGAGATTGCAGAGGGTGATATAGACTGGGAAAAACTTCTTATCGATTTTTACGATAAGTTTATGCAGCAAATCGAAGATGGTAAAGAGCAGATAGTTTCACTAAAAATGGCAAAACCTCTCGGACGTAACTGCCCTAAATGTGGAAGTGAACTGCTTCTTCGTTCCGGACGTTTCGGTCAGTTTGTTGCATGTAGCGGATTCCCTAAATGTAAATACACTGAACAAGTGGATGAAGAGGGCAACAAAATAGAGAAAAAAGAGGAAGTTGCAGAGGATAAATGTGACAAATGTGGTGGAGACATGGTAATTAAAAATGGTCGTAACGGTCAATTTTTAGCATGTGCGAACTACCCTGATTGTAAAAATACGAAAAGTATCCAGGTTGAGGAAAAAGTGAGTGAAACTCCTTGTCCGGACTGTGGCGGAAAACTGAGTCTGAAAAACTCAAGACGTGGGCCGTTCTGGGGATGTGAAAACTATCCGGATTGTAAATTTATTTCAAAATTTGAACCAACAACTATTAAGTGTACACAAGATGGCTGTGACGGCGTGTTAGCTCCACGTACATTTAGAAACAAAGAGGTATATGAGTGTGTTAAATGTAAGACAAAAACACCTCGTGAAGAGATTGATCAGAAATAAAACCTCAAAACTTTCAAAAACATCTGTAAAGATAGGTATTATTTCTGATTCCCATACTAAAGCAAATCGTGCTATAAAAGCTATCGATATGCTTTTAGAAAAGGGAGCTGAATTTTTTATCCATGCCGGTGATATCGTTGAAGAAGAGACATTACAATATTTAGAAAACACCGGGAAAAGATATGTAGCTGTTTACGGGAACAATGATGCCCATTTAGTGTATCTGCACAACAGGTACAATTTGGTACAGGAACCGAACTACTTTAAACTAGCGAGTACAACATTTAAATTGATGCACCTGCCCTTTTATATGTCTAACGATGCCGAAGTGGTAATATTTGGTCATACACATAAGTTTAGTGTAGAATACAAAGGGGAAACACTCTACCTCAATCCCGGAGAAGTGTGTGCAAGAAACAAACCACTCTCAGAGTGTGTACTGCTAGAAGTAACGCCCCAGCTATTTGATGTAAAATATTTTACAAGGAAGAAAAAAAAGGAGTTTACACTTGAAAAAGAGCTCTCCTTTGAGAGGAAATAGAAGATGAGTGAGAAAATATTTTTATGCTCGATCTGTAATATCAACAGCGGTACATGTAAAGAGGATTGTAAATTTTGTTCTCAAAGTGTGAGATATAAAGCTGACATTGAACGTTATAAACAAAAGCCTATTGAAGAGATCAAAAAAGAAGCGATTGCAGCCCGTGATAACGGTGCACTCGGATTTTGTTTAGTAACTGCAGACAAAGGGCTTAACGACAAAACGTTAGAGTTTGTATGTTCTACTGCTAAAGAGGTGCAAAAAGTGGCACCTGAACTTCGCCTAATTGCATGTAACGGTACAGCTTCTGTAGAGCAGTTACAAGAGCTAAAAAAAGCGGGTATTAAAGCATATAACCATAACTTGGAAACTAGTGAAGCTTTTTATCCGCAAATCTGTACGACACACCCGTGGAGCGAGCGCTTTGAAACATGTCAAAACGTTAACGAAGTTGGACTGGTTCTTATTAGCGGCGGGATCTTCGGACTTGGTGAAACGCAAGCTGATCGTGAAAGTATGTTAGCATCACTAAAAGAGCTAAACCCTACAAGTGTACCGATAAACTTTTACCATCACAATCCTGCTTTAGAGTTACAGCCAAATCCTCTAAAAGTGGAAGAAGCACTGGAGTTAATAAAACTCACTCGCGAAACACTTCCTGATGCTGAGCGTATTATGGTTGCAGGGGGACGTGAACTTATGTTTGGCGAAAGACAAACGGAGATCTTTAAATACGGTGCAAACTCTATAGTGATTGGAAACTATCTTACAACTGCAGGTCGTGAGATGAATAAAGACTTGGAGATGCTCAAATCACTGCATCTTGAAGTGGCAACAAAGGTAGGAAAATAAGATGACTCACGGTGTAGGTGATAATGTTGTTTTAATCATAACAATATCGCTCATCATCATCTTTTCTCCATTTATAGCACGAGTTGTAAAACTCCCGACAACCCCTAGTGAGATTATTCTTGGTTCTATTTTCGGATATATCGGACTTATACATGATGAACACCTCTTTGAACTTGTAGCCGAGTTTGGATTTTTATACCTTATGTTTATTGCAGGGACTGAGATCAACCTCAAAAACGTTCTTAAAACCCCTACGAATATTATCAAGAAAACTGTTCTTTACCTCGTATTTTTATACGCCTTTTCTATCGCTTTTTCACTTCAGTTTGAGCTTGGAAACGTCTTTATGGTGCTCCTGCCACTTATCTCGGTGGGACTTGTAGCCTCTCTCTCAAAAGAGTACGGCAAAACCCATTGGCTTGAGCTTTCAATGACGGTAGGAGGGATTGGAGAGGTTGCTTCTATCTTTATCCTTACGATCACTTCGGCAGCCCTGCAGTCAGGTATAGGCTTAGGACTGTTTCAAACTATCTTTGCACTCCTTGTATTTATCTTTATCATGTTTCTTGTTTTTAGATCTATGCAGCTTGTATTTTGGTGGTTTCCGGCAATCTCGACGGCACTTATGCCGCATGAAGACAACAAAGAACAGGACATCCGTTTATCTATGGGGATCTTTTTTCTTCTAATAGGGGCTATGCTTTACCTCGATCTGGAACTTGCTTTCGGGGCATTTTTAGCGGGTATCTTTATCCCTAGTTTCTTTGAGCATAAACATGAACTACCCGAAAAACTTTCATCCTACGGTTTTGGATTTTTAATCCCAATCTTTTTTATCCATATCGGTACGGCATTTAATCTTGATGCGCTACTTATGGATGGTCTAGTTTTAAAAGCACTTATAATTACAGGTATTATGATACTTATGCGCGTTATAGCTTCCTTAGTATTTATCAAAAATCTCGGCTTTGTTGATTCAGTTCTTATGGGGCTTTCACACTCTATGCCTTTAACGCTTTTGATCGCAATGGCAACATTAGCATACAATGCAAACTCTATAGATAAATTACACTATTTCGCATTTATCTTAGCGGCATTATTTCAGGTTATATCTGTTATGATAATTATCAAGCTTATAAATATTTATAAAGAGAAAAAAGAGACAAAGGTAGAATAATGGCTAGGTCGGTTTTGCTTCAACTTGCACGTGATTCTATCCAAGAGGTTATAGAAGCAACCAATACGATCGATCATGCATCACTTCTACAGGAACATCCTCTACTAAGTCAGAATATCCCTACAGAGGTAAAAATATTTATTGAAGAGGAGCTTCGCGGTAGTTACAAGATAAATGAAGCACTCTCTCTTTTGCAAAATGTAATTATTGCCGCAAAAAAAGCTGCTTTTGAAGATAAAAACTTCACACCGCTGACTACTTCAGAGTATCTTCGCTGCTCTCTTGAGATCACACTCGATACAGCCGAGGGAATTATCTCCCAAAAAGATGAACCGATATTAAGCTAATTTCTCCGGAAAATAGGTCATAAATTTTTGTAATTTCGGTGCAATCACCACTTGGCAATACCCCTGCATCGGATTTAAATTATAGTAGTTTTGATGATAAGCTTCTGCAGGATATACATCGCCTAACGGGCTTACTTCAGTCACGATAGGATCGCTAAAATCTGCTTGATGTTTTTTGATCGAATCCTCTATAGTTTGCTTCTCATCATCGTTAGCATAGTAGATTACGGAGCGATATTGTGTCCCTTTGTCGGCACCTTGTTGGTTGAGTGTTGTAGGGTTGTGTACCGCAAAAAAGATATCTAAAATCTCTTCTAACGTAATCACATCATTATCGAAAGTGATGTCCACGATCTCGGCATGACCCGTTGCACCTGAACAAACGTTCTCATAGGTAGGATTTGGACGTGCACCGCCCGTATAGCCGCTTACTGCCGAGAGCACACCCTTTACATTTCTATATACCGCTTCAACACACCAAAAACATCCACCACCAAGAACTACTCTTCTTTTATCCATAATACTCACCTATTTTTTATGCTATTATTGCACAGTTTTCTTTTAGAATATAATAGCTGTTTTTTTATCTTAAAAAATTAAGTGTTTTACAATCAAAGCAGGAATAAATGCCTACAATCGACAATCAAAAATTTTATGCAAATGCCATTAAAAAACATGGACAGAGTGCAAAAGGTTTAAACTGGAACTCTGAGCTTTATCAGGTTTTGCGTTTCGATCAACTCATAAAACTTTTGCCAAACGAACTTGAGAACTATACCCTCACAGATGTGGGCTGCGGCTTTGGTGATTTTTATAATTATCTCTCTTATAAACCGAAAAAATATACCGGTATTGATATTTTAGAAGAGATGGTCTTAATCGCTAGAGAAAATACAGCTCAGGAAATCATCCAACAAGACTTAATCAAAAGTGCTCCTTTAGTCTCCGATTATATCGTTTGCAGCGGGGCGTTAAACATACTTACAAAATTTGAGACCACAATGTTTTTACAAAACTGTTACAACTCTTCTCGAAAAGGGTTTCTCTTTAACTGCTTGGTTGGACGGGAAAGTGAAACTTTTAACTATCTTGATCAAACATTTATAGAAGGAGTTGCCTCATCATTAGGTGTAAATGAGGTAAAATACATCGAAGATTATATACCAAATGACTTAACAATAGGATTTTTTAGATAATGTGTGCAATTTTTGGAATTTTAGGCGAGTATGATCAAAAACAAGCACGCTCAGCCCTCGCACTTCTTTCTCACCGCGGACCTGATTTTTGCGGTATCGTAGAGGAGAAAAATCTCTTTTTTGCACACCAGCGTTTAAGCATAAACGATACACACCACAGAAGCAATCAACCCTTACAATATAAAAATATACTGCTATCATTCAACGGTGAGATCTATAACTTCCAAGAGTTAAAACAAGAACTCGATTTTGATTTTCAAACCGAAGGTGATACAGAGGTTATTCTCGCGGCATACTTAAAATGGGGTGTGGAGTTTGTACAACATCTGCGCGGTATGTTTGCAATAGCCATAAGAGACGGAGAAAATCTCTATCTGTTTCGCGATCGACTCGGGAAAAAACCGGTTTTTTATATGCACAATAAAGAGGCTTTCTATTTTTCATCGGAACTCAAAGCACTTAAACCATTTCTAAAAAACAAAGAGCTCAATCAAGATGCAATGCTCAGTTATCTCAGCTATCTTGCCCCTACTTCGCCACACACTTTTTTTCAAGGGATACAAAAACTAGCCCCTAGCGAATACCTTGTTTTTAAAAATGATACAGTGGAAGTAAAACGCTATTTTGACCTGCTTGACACTACGCCAAACCTTATAACGAGTGAAGCAGAAGCGATCGCAAAGATCGAGGAGTTACTTCAAGAATCTATCGAGCTGCGTTTAAGCGGTTCGGAAGTGCCGATGGCGACTCTGCTTAGCGGAGGGATAGACTCTGCTACAATCAACTACTACGCTAAAAACAGCGGCAAAGATCTGCTAAGCTACTCACTTGGATTTGAAGAGTATAGAAAATATGATGAACTAGATGAAGCCAAAGAGAGTGCAAAACTTTTAGGGGTTCGTAATAAAGCGGTCATTGCTACAAAAGAGAAATTTATTGAGAGTTTTGATCCGGTACTCCATGCACTTGATGAGCCTCTCAACGATCCCGCAGCCATCCCCCTTTACATCCTGCTTGAAGAGGTAAAAAAAGATGGGTACAAAGTTGTCCTTAGCGGTGAGGGGAGTGATGAACTTTTCTTGGGGTATAGACAATATTTTGAATACATTGAGCTTGAGAAGGCAAAACATCTTTACCATGCAAACTGGCTTAAAAAATATTTCCGCTCAAACTTTTCGATGAACCGTGAATGGGAGTGGTATAAACGTGCTTTTGAAAATGAGGTGGTGTTTCGATGCAGCAGTGAAAAGTTTACCGATATGCAAAAAAACCAGCTCCTACGCCGAAATATACGCGACGGTGAAAGTATGGGCTACATTCAAGAGTATCGTGATCGCTATGAAGCCTCAGCTCATAAGGATGAGTCGATCTGGTTTAGTTATATCGATCTAAATCATTTTCAAAGTGAGCACTTCTTAACAAAACTCGATCGGATCTCTATGGCACACTCAATAGAATCACGTACACCGTTTTTGGATCATAAGTTTGCCTCATTGATATTTTCAATAGCACCCGAGCTCAGATATAAAGATGCCGTTACAAAATCTCTGCTGAAAAAAGTTATGGCAGATAAACTGCCAAAACCTATCATCAACCGTAAGAAAAAAGGGTTTTCAAATCCATATATGGAGTACCTGATCTCCAGTGGGAAAATCTCTTTGATCCAAGAGGTGAATGAGCAGACAGGTATGTTTAAAACAGATGTCCTTGAACGCTATATTGCAACTGCAAAACGCGGAACTTTTAAACAGCATATCTGGGGTCTGTATGTTCTGAGTCATTTTCTCAAAAGAGAGTTTTTATGAATAAGCTGATGATTCTGGCTATGTTTTTATGGGGAAGCGGCTGGAGTGCACTTAAAGTTCTTACTTATGAACTGCCTATGGACGTAGTTGTTTTTTGGCGTTTTTTCTTTATGTCACTTACCTTTATACCGATACTGATCTTCTTTAAAAGACCTCTTGTATTAAACAAAGACTCGCTCAAATATATCATGTCTAGTTCTGTGCTCAACGTAAGCTTTATGTTCTCATCTTTTTACGGGATCAAGTACGGTTTAGCAGGTGCAGGAAGTGTCATAATCACCACTTTTAGTCCAATTATGACATTTTTACTTGTAGCGATTTTATTTCGTAACAAACTTCAAACAAGACAGTACTTTGGTTTGCTATTAGGGCTTGTCGGAGGGTATATCCTTCTGCAACTTGGCGATTTTAGTCTCTTTTTAAACTCGGCGAATCTCTACTTTTTGTTTTGTGCAACTATATGGGCGGGAGTAACCGTACTTTCACAACACTCCCAAAAACATATTCATCCGATCCATTACAGCTTTTTTATCTCTGTAGTAGCAACGCTGTTTATGTTTTTTTACTCCTATGATTCCGATCTTATGGTGGTATTTGACCAAGATTTCAAGTTCTGGATATCGATGATATATCTTGCCGTATTTGGACAAACTATAGCAACAACCATCTTTTTTATAGCAAGCGGTAAACTAGGAAGTGAAAAGACCAGTTCTTACATGTTTTTAGTCCCTGTTTTTGCCCTTTTAAGTGCATCTATATTACTAGATGAACCTATGCAAATTCATGTTATAATTGGCGGAATTATTAGCATGGTAGCTGTATATTTTATCAATAAAAAGTAATTTATAAGAAAAAGCTATCTTTTATATAAGCTTAGTTAAACTACATAGAACAGTTAGTTTTCTGAAAGGTATGAAATGAAAAAAGTTTTAGTTCTTGGTGGAGGATTTGCAGGAGTTGATGCGGCTGCACACCTGAGAAAAAAGGGGTATGATGTTACACTTGTAAGTGATCGAGAGTATTTTTACATCTATCCAACTTCTATATGGGTGCCGACACGTAATGTGGAGTTTAAAGATGTATGCGTTGACTTAAAAGAGTTACAACAAGCACATGGATTTGAACTTATCATTGACGCTGTTTCATCTATCTCATACAAAGAAAACAAAGTTACTCTTCAAAGTTCTAAAGTACTTGATGATTATGATTATCTCATCCTTGCTATGGGAGCTTCCAAAATGAAACCTCAAGGGGTTGAGAATACCCTTTCAATCTGTGGGGCACCTGAACAGTCTCTGCTAATCAGAGAGAAGCTCGATGCACTTATAGAAAAAGGAAGCGGTAAAATAGCTATGGGGTTTGGAGGAAATCCGAAAGATACCTCTGCAGTTCGCGGTGGGCCAGGATTTGAGCTGATGTTTAATGTACACAATCTTCTTAAACAAAAAGGGCTACGCCAAAACTTTGAACTCACTTTTTTTGCACCAATGCCTGAACCGGGAAAACGTATGGGTCCAAAAGCCTTAAAAATGATGGATACCTTCTTTACAAAACTCGACATTAAAAAACAGTTCGGAAAAAAGATCACTCACTTTGAAGCTGATAGTATAGTATTTGAAGATGAGAGTAAACTTGAAGCTGATTTCATTATGTTCATCCCTGCCGGCAATGGTCATGATGTGGTAAAAAACTCCGATCTCCCACAAAATGAAGCAGGGTTTGTAAAAACTGACGATTACTCTTGTGTATTAGATGAAAACGGTGAAATGACTAATGTGTATGCCGTAGGTGACGTTGCAGCCCTAGAGGGGTATGAATGGCGTGCAAAACAGGGTCATATAGCTGAAGTGATGGCAAAAAATGCTGTACATAATATTGACCAAAGAGATAACGGCGGCTTTGATTTTAAAGGCTACAATGAGCACCTAAACATCTTATGTGTAATGGATAGCGGTGACGGGGCTGCTTTTGTCTATAGAGATGAGAAACGTGCCTTTATGATACCTATGCCGTTTATCGGGCACTGGCTTAAAAAAGGGTGGGGATTTTATTGTCGTAATTCAAAACTCGGGAAAATCCCGAGAATTCCAGGTATGTAAAAAGAGGAAGTTTTACTTCTCCTCTTCTAACCTTCGCTTGAGCTTCATTTTACGTTTTGCAAGCTCTCGCATATCCTCAGTCGTATCACTTTCATCCATGATCTCAACCCCTAAAATTGTTTCAACACAATCCTCCAGAGTTACAATCCCTTCAGTTTGATCGTAATTATCACGAACCAAGAACATATGATCTTTTTTAGATATAAACAGATCAAGTGCTTTTGAAACCGGAATATTTTCATTGATCGCAAAGATATCTTTTTTAATTGTTCTAAGATACACAGTGTCATCTTTAAGTGCCTGTTTAAAAATCTTTTTAGTCAGAACTAATCCGGTTACATCTTCTATAGAGTCTTTATAGATTGGGATACGTGAAAATTTAAATATGGCAGGCTGAGTTTCCATCACCTCTTTAATTGTCATCGTCTCATCTAGTGCAAAGATAACGCTTCTAGGTGTTAAAACTTCTGCAACTTTGATCTCACGCAGTTTTAGAATATTTTCAATAACATCAGATTCTTTCTCATCGATGACACCCTCATCCTCACTCATAAGCATACTCTCTAAAAGCTCCTCTTTTGTCATAGAGTGTGCATCGGTTTTCCCTTTAGAGATCTTATTTGTTACCGCTAATGTAAAAATAATAATCGGGTATGTCAACCAGATAAATGCACGGATAAAGTAAGCTGCAGCCGGAGCCAACTGCTTCCAATAGATTGCACCGATAGTTTTAGGAATAATTTCCGAGAAAAATAGAATTGCAAATGTAAGAATAACAGATACATATACAACAGCATCGTTACCAAACAGTTTTGCTGCTTGTGCACCCACCGCTGCCGCACCTAAAGTGTTTGCTATAGTATTTAAGATCAAAATAGATGCAATAGATTTGTTGATGTTCTCTTTTTGCACACGTAGTATCTTTCCTACAGCTGGTCTTTCCTTCTCCAATACTGCCACAAATGACATATTTATAGACAATAGTACTGATTCTAATACTGAACATAAAAACGATATACTAACCGATAACAAGAAAAACAGTATCAATAGATCCAAGTGTTTATTTCCTCTTTATAATAAAATATATGTTGCTAAGCCTAAAAAGCTAAAAAAGCCGACTACATCGGTTACGGTTGTTAAAATAACCGTACTCCCGATTGCCGGGTCTATCTTTAACATTTTTAACCCTAACGGAACTACCGCTCCAAAAAAACCTGCCATAAACAAGTTTATAATCATACTAAGCCCGATAACAATCCCTAAGAGACTTATATCGAACCAAACCCACGCTATTATTCCCATAACAATAGCAAAAACAAGTCCATTCATTAATGCAATAAATATCTCTTTTTTTAAGATCCTAAGCGCATCACCATTAGAGATATCACCTAAAGCCAACTGACGAACAACAACCGTCAAAGTCTGTGTTCCTGCATTTCCACCCATAGATGCTACTATCGGCATTAAAATAGCCAAGGCGACGAGACTTTGCAGCGTTTGTTCAAACATCCCGATCACAAAAGAAGCCGCAATGGCCGTTAAAAGATTTACAGCCAGCCATGAAGCACGCTTCTTACCGGCCTGAATAACATCATCCTCTTCCGCCTCATCATCAACACCGGCAAGGTTATACATCTGTTCAGTTGCGTGTTCATTAATGATATCGTAAATGTCGTCTGATGTTATACGTCCAAGAAGTGTTCCATCACCGTCTACGACAGGCATTACAGAGAGGTCATACTCTTCAAAGTAGTGAACAACCTCTTTTATATCTTCATTGTCACGTGCAATTTTCGGCTCAAAAGTGTCTTCGCTTGCCTGGATATTCTCTTTTATCGTTTTAGAAAAGTCAAAAATTAAAAGCTCGTCCAAGCCGACCGTAAAAAGGAGCTTATCTCTTCGATCGACAATAAAAAGATTTTGTACGTTTTCGAGTTCATTCTCTTTTCTCAGGCGTGCAAATCTTTTGATCACATCTTGAACCACTTCATCTTCGTAAGATGTAAAAACCTCCAGCTGCATATATGCACCGGCTTCATCATCATCATACTTTTGAAGTGTTTCTATCTCTTCTTTGTCTTCTTCATCAAGTGTTTTAAAAACCTCTGCAGCGACATTCTCATCAACATCTTCCAGCTCTTGCATAAACTCTAGCTGATCATCCGATTCAAGTTCTGCAACAGCATAACTTAAATCTGCAACACTCAAGTTTTCTACAATATCTTCAAAATATCTATCCGGTAAAGCTAAAGCGACATCACCAACTAGGTCTTTTGGAACTATCTTAATCGCTTCACTAAACTCTTCATCAGTTAATTCTTTTAAAAGCTTCGCTATCTCCGATGGATGCATCTCTACATCTTCATGTGTAATTAAATAATTTTTTATCTCTTCCATTGGCGTCATTATAACAGACTACTCTTACTTTCTATCATATTTTGTCAGCTTATTGTATCTTATGATACTGCCTATTTCATCTACATAAGCTTCTTTACGTTCCGAGTATCTATCCAAGCCTTGGATAACTTCATACACATCATTACTGTTGTAGTTTAGTTCTCGTAACTTTTTATACTGCTTACCTTTGGATAAAGTGATGTAATATCCTCGAACAGACTCCTCTAAAGAATCATATTTCTTTACCCAAACCGTTGTATTATTATCTCTTTTCACATTTGCTGCTATTCTGTTTTCTTTGGAACTTATACTCCACATACCAAAAAGATTATTACCCATATTAAAAAAACGTGAAGTTCCCCATGCGCTTTCCATTGCAGCCTGAGCTATAGCCATACTTTTTGGTTGTGGTTTTAACGACATCAATAACTCTTGGTCTGTCGTTACTTTGTAGTATTGTTTTAGTTCTTCAATTTTCGTACTATCTTTAGTAGTATTAAGCTCTTGACTAACATCTTCATAGAGTTTGTATCTCTGCTCATACACTTTGTCTACTACAGGTATAACAAGAGAATAAAATCTTTTTTTCTTCTCTTTTACACTCATTTTTTTCAGACTTTCATTTCCTAACAAGTGAGTCGTAAAAAAAAGAACAATAAAAATAATATTTCTCATTTAATCCAACTTAATTAAGTGTAAAACGGTATCCATTTTTTTCGGGAGTAATTTTATACCGATAACTTCCGTCTAACTCTATTACAACTCTGTAATACCCTTTATGGGTACCAACTTTTATCTGTGTAACATCTTCATTTTTAACTTTTTTTACATAGCTTCTAATACTTGTCTCTCTCTGAAAATCGCACACAATTCTATGAGGATTTACAAGTAAAAACTTTCTGAGCATTTTATCTTTTGTTTGTAATATTATCTCATTTTTATAGATCGTAAACTTTATAAATGGAAGTGCAGCGATCTCTTTAAATGTTTTTTTATTTTTCGGTTCTTCAACTTTTTGAACTTTACTTACCGTTTCATCTTGATAATTTTGCGTTATAAAAACAGGTAAATGCCAATCAATACTGTTTTGCAACTCTATCGTTTTTTCGTGAATACTTCCATCAAGGTTTTTATAACTAATAGTTACACTCTCAATAGTTCTTGCAGTTGAAGGGAGTTTCACACTCGCACGTTTTAGTGGAGTATCTTTTTCAAGTTGATTTGTTGTTAGTGGAATATCATCAGATTCAATCGGGAAAAAAGGGTTTTCTCTTGAAAAAAGTGTAGAAAATAAAAGTGAAAAAAGAAGAATATACCTATACATCTATTAAAAGCCTGTTTTTTGTAAATATTATATCACAAATCTAACTTTTACTGTGCAGAAATCTCTTTGAGTTCAAAATATTCACGTTGGAGTTCAGCATTTTCTGATTTGAGTCGGATAACTTCATTTTGCAGATAAGTTTCATAATCTTGGAGATTAAGCAAAACCTCCACGGAGTTTGTACCGTAGAGGATAATACCTAAATATATACCAAAAGCTATAACTACAGATACAAGTATAAAGAACTTTTTTAGAGACAAGCCTAGATATTTTTGAACAACATTCTGTTCGTTATCTATCTCTTCAAAAAGCTCCTCATTTTGCATGACAACTCTTAGTTAAAAAGTGTAGAACCTAAGTACTCACCGTAAAATACTTCGTTTTCAATCTCTAAAAGACGATTGTATTTTGCAGTTCTTTCACCACGTGCAGTTGAACCTGTTTTGATCTCACCACAGTTAAGTGCTACAGCAAAGTCTGCGATAAATGCATCTTCACTCTCTCCAGAACGGTGAGACATTACACATTTGTAACCGTTTCTTTGTGCAAGACGAACAGTTAACATTGTCTCACTTACAGAACCGATTTGGTTTGGTTTGATTAAGATAGAGTTACCTATACCTTTTTGGATACCTTCAGCTAAAATATTTGCATTTGTAACGAAAAGGTCATCACCAACAAGTTGTACTTTATCACCAAGTCTTTCAGTTAGAATTTTCCAACCGTCCCAATCATCTTCACTTAAACCGTCTTCGATAGATACGATTGGATATTTAGCACATAAGTCTTCATAGTAAGCTACTAACTCTTCAGAAGTAACTGTTCTGTTTTCAGACTCTAGTCTGTAACCACCATCTACTACAAGTTCACTTGAAGCAACGTCTAAAGCGATAGCAATTTGCTCACCAGCTTTGTATCCAGCTTTCTCGATAGCTTCCATAATAACTTGGATAGGCTCTTCGTTTGAGCTAAGATCCGGTGCGAAACCACCCTCATCACCTAATGCAGTATTGTGATTTTTATCTTTTAAAATCTTTTTGAGGTTATGGTAAACTTCAGCAGATGCTCTTAAAGAGTCTGCAAAGTTCTCAAAACCTACAGGCATAATCATATACTCTTGAAAGTCAACAGAGTTATCAGCATGGCTTCCACCATTGATAATATTTAACATAGGTACCGGCATAACCATAGCGTTAGCACCACCTAAGTAACGGTATAATGGAATATTTAAACTTGCAGCTGCTGCACGAGCTACAGCCATAGATACACCTAAAACTGCATTTGCACCTAAGTTTCCGTAGTTGTCAGTTCCATCAAGCTCTTTCATTGTAGCATCAATGATAGCTTGGTTATACGGACTCATTCCGATTAATGCATCAGAGATTTGAGTGTTTACATTTTCAACTGCCTGTAATACACCTTTACCCATATAACGGTCACCACCATCGCGAAGCTCTAAAGCTTCACGTTTACCAGTACTAGCTCCACTTGGTACAACTGCACTCTCTACAGTA
This sequence comes from Sulfurimonas sp. hsl 1-7, assembly GCF_030577135.1. Lineage (NCBI taxonomy): Bacteria > Pseudomonadati > Campylobacterota > Epsilonproteobacteria > Campylobacterales > Sulfurimonadaceae > Sulfurimonas > Sulfurimonas microaerophilic. The sequence continues at coordinate 407,486 of NZ_JAUIRR010000002.1, forward strand.
CCGTCGCTTAGTCTCACTGTAGCTTTTACAGTTGGATTACCACGAGAATCCATAACTTCTATTGCACTTACATCATCTATAAACATATATTTGCCTTTTAGTATATTTAATTATGCAATTTTAGCGAAATTTGGTTAAATCTTAGTTTATGCCTCTGCATCATCCTCTGTAATTTCAGCTATCTCTGATGTATCCATAGTCATAAGTGAGCTCATTCCCATAGCAATTTTGATTTTTTCTTCAATTTCATGTGCTAATGCAGGGTCTTCTTTGAACTTCAATTTTACGTTCTCACGACCTTGCCCAAGTTTTGTTTCACCGTAACTAAACCATGCACCGCTTTTATCGATAATATCAAGTTTTACACCGTAATCAACAAGTTCACCCTCTTTAGAGATCCCCTCACCAAACATAATGTCAAACTCAGCTTGACGGAATGGTGGTGCAACTTTATTTTTAATAACTTTCGCTTTTACACGGTTACCGATCTGTGCTTCCCCTTGTTTTAGTGAAGCAATACGACGAACATCGATTCTTACAGATGCATAGAATTTTAAAGCATTTCCACCTGTAGTTGTTTCAGGTGAGCCATAACCCATCATACCGATCTTCATACGAATTTGGTTGATGAAGATAACTGTACAGTTCATTTTGTTAAGTACACCCGTCAGCTTTCTTAATGCTTTTGACATAAGTCTCGCTTGTACACCAACTTGCTGATCGTTCATCTCACCTTCAAGTTCCACTTTTGGAGTAAGTGCCGCAACAGAGTCAACTACGATTAGGTCAACTGCACCGCTTCTTGCAATTGTTTCAACAATATCTAAAGCCTGCTCACCGTAATCGGGTTGAGATACTAAAAGGTTATCTATATCTACACCAAGATTTTTTGCATATACAACATCTAAAGCATGTTCCGCATCTATGAAAGCACACACTCCGCCGTTCTTTTGACATTCAGCAGTGATCTGTAATGCTAAAGTTGTTTTACCAGAACTCTCCGGTCCATATACCTCTATAACTCTCCCTTGAGGTACACCGTTAATACCTAAAGCAAGATCTAGCCCTAAAGAACCTGTAGAGATTGCTTGAACAGGTTCGAACTCTTTATCTCCAAGACGCATTAAAGCACCTTTACCAAATGCTTTATCTATTTGCTTGATTGCTAAGTCTAGTGATTTTTGTTTGTTTGCATCCATCTTATGCTCACTTTTATTAATTTTGGGAAATTATATATAAATTATTTTGTTTTTAATATTAATATGACAAATTGTCATATTTTAAAACTAATATTTTTTATGATAATTATTATTAATTTGACTTATCTTTTTTATTGATGTATTATTAAGACATATTTTCATCAAAGGACTCATTATGAAAAAAATCTCAATTACTCTTCTAGTTCTTACCCCACTTATTCTCTCAGCTTCAGAGACAAAAAATCCTAAATATGATGCGGAGCTATGTAAAATATTTCAAGGGAAAATAAAAACTTATAAAGAAAAAATGCGTGATGATGCATATGCAAAAACTACATTGGAATCGTATAAAAAAAGAGCAAAGATATATTGTACTAAATAGTTTAACGTAAGTGCTTTTTTAGTCTGATTGGGCTAAAATCTTTTTTATGAAAAAAACACTTATAGCACACTCACCAGACGCCGACGATATCTTTATGTACTACGCCATAAAATTTGGCTGGGTAGATATGAAAGATACTCAATTTGACAATATTGCCAAAGATATTCAAACTCTTAATGAGGATGCATTAAACGGCGTGTATGACATTGTAGCTATAAGCTTTGCACTCTATCCACACATCTCAAACGAATATGCACCGCTTCGTACGGCTGTTAGCTTCGGTGAGGGGTACGGTCCTAAAATCATTAAGAAAAAAGGGACAAAACTCAAACGAAATTTTAAAGTGGCACTTAGTGGAAAACACACTACAAATGCTATGCTGTTTCGTATAGCTTACCCTGATGCCCGTATCACTTATATGAACTTTTTAGATATTGAGCAAGCAGTCCTTGACGGGAAGGTAGATGCAGGTGTACTTATCCATGAATCTATCCTCACATATAATGAAGAGTTAGAAGTTGAACGTGAAATGTGGGATATTTGGCAAGAACTATCAGGGGGTGATTTACCATTACCTCTAGGTGGAATGGCTATTCGCCGTTCAATTCCTCTTAATAAAGCTATCGAATATGAAGCAACCCTTACAAAAGCGGTCGATGTAGCTCGTAAACATAAAGAGAGACTCTCAAAAATGTTGTTAGAGCGTGATCTTGTAAGAATAGATGCTCCGACACTCGATCAATATCTTGAACTTTATGCCAACGATGAGAGTGTAAGTTTGAGCGAGATCCAATATAAAGCGATCGATAAACTTTTTGAAATCGGTTATAACCACGGTTTTTATGATAAACTTGTACATGTAGAAGATTATCTCATCCCTACAGAATATAAAGAGTTAAGGTACTCATAAAATGGAAGCAAAGCTCATTGCCCTTGGTGTTGAAACATTTAAAATAGCACTTATACTAGCTCTTCCCGCCCTACTCGTAGGTATGCTGCTTGGGCTTATGGTTTCTATTTTTCAAGCGACAACGCAGATCAATGAGATGACCCTCTCTTTTATCCCTAAAATTCTCGGTGTTGTTATTATCATCGTTTTAACTATGCCTTGGATGATCAATGAGATGCGTGACTTCTCTTTACACGTCTTTAATCTCATCCCCAGTTTTGTAGAGTAATGCAACGTAAAACAATAAACTTTAAAAACTATTCCTCTTTTAAAATAGGCGGCTTGATTGATGTCGCTGTTTTTGAAAAAGGGGATACCTCCTACAAAGATTTTTATCTCATCGGTTCTTGCAATAACACACTTGTTGGCAACAATCCACCTTCCCTTATGATCCTTGGAAAAGAGTTTGACTATATAAAAATAGAAGACAACAGACTTAAAATAGGCGGTGCTACACCATCGGGAAAAATTGCCTCATATTGTAAAAAACACAATATTGCCAACTTTGAATTTGTCTCACATCTGCCGGGAAAACTCGGTGGTTTGGTTTTCATGAATGCCGGTTTGAAAGAGTATGAGATCTTTAACCATCTCATTGATATAACGACACCTGAGGGTGTAAAAACAAAAGATGAAATAAAATACGGCTACAGAACTACAAATATCAACGAACCTATTTTGGAAGCGACTTTTGAACTTTTATACGGTTTTGATGAAGAGAAAGTAGAGATGTTTAAAAAGATGCGCTCAAACCAACCCTCTACACCTTCAGCGGGAAGTTGTTTCAAAAATCCCCAAGGTGATTATGCAGGACGACTGATCGAAGCAGTAGGGCTTAAAGGTTTAAGAGTTGGAGATATGGCATTTAGTGATGAACATGCCAATTTTTTAGTAAATTACGGCAATGGTAAATTTGAGGATGCAATATATTTAATAAAAGAGGCACAAAAAAGGGTGAAAGAGGAGTTTGATATCTCACTTGAATGTGAAATAATAATCCTCGATCAAGAATACCTTGGAAAAAAGGTACTCTAAAAGATTAGAAACGTAGCATTAAACCTGCGTAAACACCTGAAAATTTCATATCTACTTTTGTTTTGTCATCATCTGTTTCTATTACATAACTTTGTGTTCTATAACCAACTTCTATAGCAGGTTGTACAACAGGAGTGATATCAAAAGTATAGTCAACTTTTACTCTAAAATCAGATAGAGTTGAACCGCTGTACGTGATATATTTTATATCTGATTCAATACCGATATCTGTAGCAGGAATCTCTACGCGTGCTCTTGCATATCCCATCGGTACTGCTAATAATGCACTATCTTCATAATCACTAAGTCCCACAACACCATTTACATTTACACCTTCAGCTTTAAATGAAGAGTCTAATACTTTAATATCTAAACCTAAATCTAATGTGATCCAAGCAGTATTGTCAAGGATATTATAGTATGGAATTACATCATATTGGTCTACTTTAAATGATCCTGTCGTAACACTGCTAGCAGTAAAGTCTTTGAAAGTTCCATCTACGCTACCTTTATCTTCAACACTTGAATATTCAAGTCTTAAATTTGGTACTACCGGAATAGGATGTTTTACAAGCATCCATGCATAAGCTGATGTTTTTTTAGTTTCATTACTTGTGTAACTACCTGTTGCTGGACCATTTTGATATGTAATGCCACCTGCAGGTTCTTGTCCCCAAGCACCGACACCCATTTCAACTCTTGCAAAATCTGCACTTGCAACAGTAGCTAAACCAGATACTATCGCCAAAGTAGATATGATTTTTTTCATAATAAACCTTTTTTAAATTTACTATTATTATATCAGAGTTTTAAAAGTGATTTCTTAATTTTTGGGGTTAAATGGGAAAAGGGGTCTTAAAAAAGACCCCAAAATAGAGGAAGTTTCTTATAAAAGAAAAATTATTTTTGAGCTGCTTCTAAAGCTGCATCGTATGCTGGTTCTTCAGTAATTTCTGGAACGATTTCTTTGTAAGTTACAACACCGTTTTCATCAACAACGAAGATAGCACGACAAGTTACACCTGCTAAAACAGAACCACCTAAAAGTACTCCGTAAGCGTTAGCGAAATCTTTGTTTCTGAAGTCAGAAGCAACAGTTAAGTTACAAATACCTTCAGCAGAACAGAATCTACCAGCAGCAAATGGAAGGTCCATAGATACAACAGTAGTTTTAACACCTTCTAATTCAGCAGCTTTTGCATTGAAGTTACGAGTTTCAGTAGCACATACACCAGTGTCTAAAGAAGGAACAACGATGATAAGTTGTTTTACACCTTGTGCACCACCAACTACTACATCACCTAAACCATCTGAATTAACAACTGTTACCTCTGGAGCTTTATCTCCAACATTTACTTGATTTCCTAATAACTCTACGTCTGTACCTTTAAATTTTGTAGTTGCCATTTCGGCTCCTTAGTTTTAATTTTTCACGCTGTTTGCGTTTTTGTACGAGAAGTATATTTTATATAGGATAATTTTACTCTTATTAAAAAATAGAATAGTACTTCATAAGCTATATTTAAGATTGGTGCTTCTTTCCGTATCACTTACTACCCTATCTCTCCCCTTTGTCTTGGCAAGATATAAAAGCTCATCTGCACGTTTAAGCAGTTCATCTACCGATTCATCATCGTGTAGTTGTGTAACACCGAAACTACATGTAAGTGCTTCCACTTTTGTAAAATGGTATCTTTTAATCTCCGCTCGTAACTTCTCTGCCAAAATAACACCCTCTTGCATAGATGTTTGCGGCAGAACTAAAATAAACTCTTCCCCGCCCCATCTCGCAAAAATATCACTCTCTCGTATATTGGCTTTAATTACATCACTTATCTCTTGTAGAATAGTATCGCCTATATCATGCCCGTAACTATCATTCACCTCTTTGAAATGATCTATGTCAAAAAAGATCACACTCATATCTGAATCATATCTTCTTGAGATAGAGGCCTTATAATCCAAAATATTATCAAATCCTCTTCTGTTGAGTACTCCGGTGAGAGGATCATGAATCGCCTCTTCTGAAGCACGTTGTGTTTTGAGCTTTTCGTTTCTAAAAAGTATAATAAGTAAAAGAGTTAAAACAACATTTACAAATGTTAACAGTAATGCCATCTGTGTAGCTCTTTTATTAAAGATATCCATTGTTACACTGTAGCTATATCCAACCATATATGCTACTTTTTTCTCTTCAAAGTTTTTAATCCCTATAAAACTTACTAGTACACTTTTATTTTGCAACTGACCTATAAATGTATCAACAGTAAAATTTTCTTTTTTTTGTAAATCTTTTGAGATCCGTTTTGATATTTTTTTATTAATTGCAAATATCTCATCCAAAGAGATTCCCATATTATTGTTCAAAGTATTTTTATCTATACTATATCCATCAAAATCACTTTTAATATAGTTACGTTTTTCATCATCAAATACTTTCGTGTCAATAACCTCTTGATTCATCAGAAAAAGGTAAGAAGCATTCGGGTTTATCTTTAACATATGATTTAAAAATGCTTTAAAAGAGTAAGATATCTCTACACTGCCGACAAACTCTTTGTTATAAAAAAGAGGATAAACATGACGAAATCCGTTAAAAATTCTACCCTCTTCAAAACACTCCACAGGTTTTTTAGACTTATTCACATACATTAGAGATTCTCTAATACCTGCTAAAGAGTCCCCAAATTTTTCAACTCTGTGAAATCGTAAAAAACTTACAGCACCCGGGGCATGAAAGTGTAATTGTCTTACACCCAGTTTCTTCATATACTCATATTTTTTTTGTAATAGTTGATAGAGTTCAGCTCTTAATAAAGCCTCTTTTTGAAGATCTGTTGTTATGGTGGCTTGATGCATAATCTCTGAAATTTTCGGATCGTAAACCATCGTATCATAGAGAACCTCTGCCATCTCGCTGAGATAGTGTTTCCCCATCTGCATTTGAACATTAAGTTCTTTTGTTTTATTTTCCAAGAAATGTGACTTGTCAATATTTTCTAAATACTTTACAGTTGAAATAATTACTATCTCAAATAGAAAAAAGAAACTCAGCGCCACTAAGAACATATATCTATTTTTAAAAAAATAGTGTAAAAAGTTCATTATAATTGGCTTTTTGGGGAGATATCTAACTCTTTTAGTTCCGAAAAGTCCCCTTGTTTGTACATATCGAGTGCAACTCTTCCTATCATTGCCGCATTATCTGAACAATATTGAAGTTCGCTTAAAAGCAGTTGTGCATTATACGGTTTTAAAAGCGCTTCTATTTGTGAACGAAGATATAAGTTTGCACTAGCTCCTCCGACTATAGCTAATCTTTTTGGAGGATTTGACTTAAAATATTTTTTGAGTTTCATAGTCAAATGTTTTGTAGCAATATGCTCAAACGATGCTGCTATATCTTTGTAAAGTTCTTTATTTTCCCCTGCTTCTTCCACTGCAAGTCTTACTGCATTTTTGAGTCCCGAGTAACTAAAAGCGATAAGAGGAGATTGATGAAGCGGTACTGTAAAGTTGTATTTTAGTCTATCACCCTCTTTTGCCAACTCTTGAATAAGTGGGCCTCCGGGATAGCCCAGTCCCATCATTTTTGCCACCTTGTCAAAACTCTCACCGAAACTGTCATCCATAGACTTTGCGACAGTCTTAATCTCCGTTAGACTTTTTACTTCCATCACTTGCGTATGTCCGCCTGAAACAAGTAAAACAGTTAAAGGGAAAGTTGTTTCTTTCTCTATAAACAACGAGTAGATATGTCCTACAAGATGATTTACTCCGATAATCGGAATATCGAGTGCGATCGAGATAGCTTTTGCCATCGTTACACCCTCGATCAATGTCACGGCAAGTCCCGGTGAAGATGTTACCGCTACGGCTTTAAGTTGTGAAAAGTACGGTTTTGTTTGCTCCAAAATCTTCGGCAGTGTCTCGGCATGCAGACGCGCTGCTAGTTCAGGAACTACTCCGCCGTATACACTATGCTCTATCTCTTGGCTGATCTTTTTATGAAAAACCAGTTTCCCTGTTTCGATCTCAGTGATCGCTATAGCACTGTCGTCACAACTGCTTTCTATACTTAAAATCATCTCTTTTTCCCTAACAATTAGCGTGGATAAACGCTCGAACTTCTTTATCTAAAGCAAATACATCTTCAATACTTTTCGGTTTTACTTTAAAGTGATTATATGCTTTGATAATATTTTTACTAATATCCGTAAAACCTATCTCTTTAGCAATAAAACGCTCAATTGATGCTTCATTTGCAGCATTTACTACTACACCGTATTCCGGATTTTTCAGCAGATCCTCTTTTATCTCCCAAACAGGATAACGCTCAGGTGTAATCTTTCTAAACTCTAAACTTCCCACTTCAAGAAGATTAACATGGTCCAAGATCTTCTCATTGCAGTTCTTGTTTAACGCATACGCTATCGGCAACTGCATAGAAGCATTTGCAAAGTGTGCAGTGGTTGAGCCGTCTTTATAGTCTATTAATGCATGGATAAGCGACTTTGTTTCAATGATTGCATCATATTGCCCTTCACCAAAGAGCCATCTTGCTTCAAGAAGTTCAAACATCTTGTTCACCATTGTAGCACTGTCGATCGTGATTTTCTGTCCCATAGACCAGTTTGGATGTCTTTGTGTATCTTCTAAAGTAGCATTGTGAATATCTTCGATCACCCAGTCACGAAAAGCCCCGCCGCTTGCCGTAATAGTCATCTTCTCTACAGCTCTATCCTGCAACAGATACCAAAGCCCGAAATGTTCACTGTCAATCGGTTGAATTTTCGCAGTATCTATAAAAGCTCCACCCGCAACAAGAGATTCCTTGTTTGCTAATGCAACTTTTTTCCCGCATTCTAATGCTTTTAACGTTGGACGCAGCCCTAAAAAACCTACAAGGGCATTGACAACCAATTCACTTTTTGAAGCTTCGATCACCTCTAAGATGGCATCTTCACCCCAAAGAACATTCGAATGCCTAACATCTTTTACGGCATCTTGATTCCCAACAACTACCACTTTAGGGTTATGCTCTTGTATCTGCTCGTTAAGAAGTTGTATGTTATTGCCGCAAACTAGTACCTCAACTTCGATACCAAACTTTTTAGCAACGATGAGGGCATTGACCCCTATCGAGCCTGTTGAGCCTAAAAGTACCATCTACTATACTAAGCCGCGTAGTAATACCAACATCACGATTGCACCGAAAAGGTAACCGTCTATTCTGTCAAGTACTCCGCCGTGACCCGGTAATATATCTCCGCTGTCTTTTACGCCCGCTGCACGTTTTAAAGAAGATTCAAAAAGGTCTCCGAAGATAGAAGATACTGCTACAAAAAATGAGATAAAAAACGCTACAGTAAAATCAACGATAGTCAAACCGAAAAAAAGTCCGCCGAAAGTAGCAACCGTTATGCCGCCTACAACACCTTCCATCGTTTTGTTTGGAGATGTTTCACAAAACTGTGTATGACCGATACCTTTACCCACCGCGTATGCACCTACATCAGTAAGGGCTACAACAGCTAAAAGCCAAAGCAGTGACATTACACCGTATTCTTGGTACATAGTAAGTATAAAAAGCATCCCTGCAGTCGGATAGATAAACGGTAAGAAGTCTTTCCATGGAAGCTCTTTGTTATACGCTACAGCACCTGCATATGCTACACCGGCTAAGACAAAAAGGTCGTCTCCGTACGGATATACACCTGCAACTAACCAGATACCTATTGCATAAATTAGCAAACCATCTTTTTCAACACCAAAAAGCTTGATCGCTTCGTTAAATGCTAAAATATAGACACCACCAAGAACTAGCCACATTAAGAAAAAGTTATCTATAAACCCTATGAGCAATACTGCTGCTAAAAGTGCTAAACCAGTTACAATTCGTTCTCTATGCTCTTCAAATATACTTACCATGAAAGATATCCTATAAAAAATATGATTTATTATAACCTATCACACTTTAATATCTAATTTATGGATTGGAGGTGGTGATGTTTCTTCCTCTTCCTCATCTTCTATTAGACGTTTTTTACTTCTTTTATTTTGTTGATCCGCTTCCTCTTTTGTATGTTCACGATCGGGATCAACTGCTTGATTCTCTTCTGTAGGACGTACTTCAAGTACCTCTTTTTCTTTATCTTGCACTTGAGACTGAGCAATCATGTTTTGAAAGTCCACACGATTATTGTGTGCATTTTGCACAGTAGTCGCTGCCGGTGTCATCTGATTGACAAAAATTGCGTTTCCTATCGGTCCAACAGCCATAACCTTCTCCTATTCTCGGGTATCTATCTCTACCGTTTTATACTTATTGTAGAGAACATTTGCCCCGTTTTGGATGTTTACTTCCCTACGAGGGGTATAATCGACCAAAAACTTATCTTTTGAAGCGGTTGAAAAATCTACGCATAATCTTGCCGCCGATTTGATGATCCGCTCAGGAAGACTTTGTTTATCTGTAGTTATTATAACATGAGTTGAAGGTCTGTCTTTTAAATGGAGCCAGATATCTTTTGCTTTAGCACTCTCTAAAAGCTTGATATTCCCTTTTTCATTTTTCCCCAACTGCACTTTATAACCCTCGATCCAAAAAGTCTCGATCGATTCATCTTTTTTTATCTTCTTGTTTTGTATCTGTTTTGGAAAGAGTAACTCTATTTTTGCCGTATCTTTCGCTTGGGAAACGGTATTGATAAAGAGTTTTGTATGCTCTATCTTGCTTCTTAAAGACTCCTCTTCAATGTGAAGATGTCTTGCTCTTTGCTTCGCTTTTTTACTCTTTGTAAAGAACGATTCGCTGATTAAAAATGCATTGGGGTACTGCTTCTCTAAAGCCACCTCTTTGACACTTCCGTCATAATCGTTAAGTTCTAGTTTTTTCACATAAGGCTTGATGTTCTGCGCATTTGCAAGTACCAAGTTCCCCAGATGTTCAAACTCACTCGCCTGAGCCTGCAAAAGTTCTTCAGAATCGAGTTTTTTATAAAGCTTTTCAAGTTTTTTGAGTTTTTTCTCTAAAGAGCTGATCTTTTGTTTTTTCAAAGATGCTAATTTTTGCTCTTGTTCTTTATCGTACACTCCATATAAAAAGCTCTCTACATCCTCAATCGGATACTCCTTTGCAATAAACGGTGCCTGTGGAATATCTAAAAGTTTTTGCCCCACTCTTACTTCACGGAATGATGAGAAAAGGTCAATATGTCGCAATGCCTCAAGAACAATATTGTTCTCATCTAAAACGATGATATTGGTGTACTTTCCTGTAAATTCTAGCTGCAGATAAGTGAGTTCCTCTTTATATGCCGAAGCAATCGATGTTTTAAAACGGATAATTTTGTCATCATTGAGAAGTTCTACACCTAAAATGTTTGAGCGGTTAAACCGTTTTGCAAGGATTACGTCAAAAGGAGCGTTGTAGACCTTACTTCTAGGGTACTCTTTACATTTAAAAATGCTGGAGTTTGAGCGGGTCATATTAAAATAGATCTCATCATCTCTGTCAAAAGCGATCTTGATAATTGTGTCGTTCACACGATGGATAGCTGCTATTTTTTTAAATTGTTTGAGATATTCTACGATCTGTTTGAGGTGTGATAATTTCATAACCGTATTTTATCCTAATTGTAAAAACTTTGTTTCCTCTTATAACTTTTTCACTATAATTCGCTAAATTTTAAGGAGAGGGCTATGTATAGACCTAAAGGTTTCGGTAAAAACTATTTTACATTAGCAGCGATCCAAGCATACATATCGCAGCTGAAGATCATTGCTCTTGTTTCTTCTGTTTGTACGCTAAGCGGGAAACCCTTACGTGTACAAATTGCCTCTCCTCCTGTATTTTAAACGCAGAAAATCCCGTTGACAAGCACACATTTGTAAAATGTGTAGCCGAAAACGGACAAGATTTTACTGTGCAATCCTTTTAAAAAAAATAGATAAATACAGGAAATTTTCATGCAAAAAAAACTACAACTATCACTACTATGTATCGCTTTCACAAGCCAATTAACTGCTCAAGATATAAACCTAGAATCTATTACAGTTACATCTGCGGCCAATACTGAGCAAAAACTTCATGACGTCACGGCAAATACTGAAGTGATCACTGCCGAAGAGATCGAAGAGCGCCGTTTTACAACCGTTACACAAGCGCTAAACTCTCTTTCAGGGATCAATTTTTCAAGCAACGGCGGACTCGGAAAAGCAACCTCTGTTTATCTTAGAGGTTTTGATTCTAAAAGAGTTTTAGTTCTAATAGACGGAATCCGTTACAACGACTTGACAGGGCTTGACGGTGCACCTTTTGGACATTTAATGATCTCCGATATTGAGAGAATCGAAGTGATCAAAGGGGCACAATCCGGTATCTGGGGAGCTGATGCAAGTGCAGGTGTTATCAACATCATCACAAAGTCGGCAGAAAAAGGGTTCCATGCCGGTGCTAATGTAGAATACGGCAACTACAACACGCAAAAACATGCCCTGAACCTCTCCTACAAAACTGACACTTACTATGTAAAAGCAGCTTCGCAGATACTGACAAGTGACGGTTTTTCCACAAAAGTGCCAAAAGGTGAAAACGTAGATGACTATGAAGCTGACGGCTATAAGAACATCACATCTGATCTAAAGCTCGGTTTTCAATTTAATGAGACAAATAAAGTTGACTTCTCTTATACTCGCATTGATGCCTATTCAGAGTACGATCCTTACGATTCTAACGATACAATCGAAGCAAATAAATACGGTGAAGATGTAACCCACGATTCATTCGGGCAAATTACTTTTGATCATATTGACAGTTTTAACGAGTTTAAACTCTACGCAAAAAGATCAATATTTAACAGACAATATCTTACAGACAATCCGACTTCTCACTATAACGGAAGTGTTTATGAGTACGGAGCAAACTCAAAAATCGGCTATGATGAAAAAGATTTTGTATTGATCGCACTTGATTATAAAACGTTTAAGCACGAAAATGATCTGAATGAAAAATATAAAAACCAGGCAGGTACAATCACCAACTCAAATATTTTTAAAACAGATAATGGCGAAATTATCTTGACTGAAGCCCTGCGTTACGATCACTACGATATGTTTGATGATAAAACAACGGGAAAAGCGGGGGTAAAATACAACTCTAAAAAATATAAAACTCTCTCATTCTCTGCAAATATCGGTTCAGCGTATAATGTTCCTACTCTCTACAACCTCTACTCATACTACGGAAATGAAAACCTCAAACCCGAAGATACGACATCTTTCGATGCGACAATTGAGTACAAAGGGTTTAAAGCGACTTACTTTTACAACAGAGTCAAAAACATGATCGACTATGATTTTACGATCAGTAAATACAATAACATTCAAGGGACTTCTATTCTCAAAGGTTTTGAGCTTGGATACAAAGAGTACCTTACAGATGAGATCTTGGCAGATATCAGTTATACCTACCTCGATGCAAAGAACGAAGATAAAGAGGCTTTAAGAAGAAGACCGCAGGATACGGTTAAATTTGCATTTGCATACTATCCGACGCAAAAACTGCAACTTGGAGTTGACGGGGAGTATATCGGTTCACGTTTTGACAGAGACAATAACCAGGGGGTACAAACAGGCTACTATACTCTGGTAAATTTCGTAGCAAATTACAAAATAGACAAAAACTTTACAACTTACTTCAAAGTCGATAATATAACAGATACTGATTATCAAGTGGTTGACGGGTATGCAACGGCCCAGAGAAGCACATATCTCGGTGTAAGTTATAGATACTAAAGAGGATGAAACGATTGAAAATATTTGCAGTGCTATTGCTTGTTTTTACCCTTAACCTCTTTGGAGCTGAGCGTATTATCGCACTATCGCCTTCGATCAACGAGATCATCTTCGCTCTTGGAAGTGGAGGTGAGGTGGTAGGCAATACCGAGTACTGTACATATCCCGAGCAGTCAAAAAAAGTGACAAAGGTGGGAGGTTACTTCTCCCCCTCTTTAGAGAAGATTGTTTCACTGCACCCGACTGTTGTAATTATGCAGAAAAACAACTATAAACTCAGCCAAAAACTACAACAGCTCGGGATCAAAACAAAAATTGTAAAGATAGATACTTTGCAAAATATCAAACACTCCATTGTTGAACTTGGAACTTTACTTCAAAAGCAAGAGCAAGCAAATAAGATCATCCAAGATATAAACGAAGCCCTTCAAAGCCTTAAAAACATAACTGCTAACAAAAAAGTGTTAGTTGTTATCGGGCATAATACATCGTTAGCTTCAAGAGTTTTCGTAGCGGGACAAAACCTTTACTTTGACGATATCATTGTGGCAAGCGGCAATACAAATGCCCTGCAAAGCTCACGCAAGGGACAGCCTATCTTAAATGCCGAAAACATAGTGGCGACAAATCCGGACATCGTGATCCTACTTGCTCACTCTATGAAAGAAAAACACCTCACAAGAGAGGATCTCATTAACCCGTGGAAAGCACTTCCAGTCAATGCCGCAAATACAGATTCTATCTACATCATAGATAAAAAATATGCCGGGATTCCAAGCAACAGACTTGTATATTTTATTGATGATTTTAAAAATATTTTACTCCACTACACCCAATGTAAAAATAGAGCGATAGTCTCTCAAAGCCCATACATCACTCATACTTTGGAGTTTTTTGATCTGCAAAAGTGTATAGTGGGTGCAAGTATCTATGATGAAGCGGTGAAAAAAAATACACCAAGAACCGGTAAAGTTATAAACCCCGATAAAGATGCCATTAAGCAGCTTGAACCAGACTTTATCTTTACCTCTGAGTGGACAAAACCGCAAACGCTTAAAACAATTACCCCTGAAAAAAGTAAAAGCTTTATTCTCCGCGGTTTTCATTCAATGCACGAGATCGAAGAAAACCTAGAAACAGTTGCCAAAGCTTTAGATCTGCAAGATGCACAAGAGAAAATAGCACGCTTTAAAAAGAGCTATCATTCACTTGCAAAACAAATAGATGCCAAAGAGAAAAAAGTGCTTCTTTTATCTGCCTGTTCAAAAGATATCTACTCCTACGGGAAAAACACCTATCTGGGCGATCTTTTTTCACAATGCGGTTTTAAAGTGGTCGACAATGCAAAAAAAGTGAGAAACTTTACCCTTAACGAACTCAACGAGTTTATAGAAAAAGAGAAAATCGACTTTATATTTGGCTTTGTACCCTACTCTAAAGCAACAACGTGTCACGTGTTAGAGACAACTAAAAAGCTTCCGATTGTTTACCTTAACGGAGATAATTTTATGCACCCAGCCCCTGCTACACTGTTAAAAGGGTTACAAGAGTTACAATCAAAAGAGGGAGAGTGGTAAGATGCTCAAAGTAAACCGCTTTTCAAACCATATTCTGCGTAATATCAACTTCTCCCTTGAAGATGGCGAGAACCTTATTATACTTGGTTCCAACGGTGCAGGAAAATCTACACTTGCAAAAGTTTTATGCGGACTCACCCCCTCTGAAGATGTGGAGATTTTCTCTAAAAAGCTCTCTCGTCTTAGTGCCAAACAAAGAGCACAACTTATTAACTACGTCCCTGCTAAACTCGATATTTTCGATGAATATATCTCTATGAGGGAGTATCTTGAACTGAGTCGTCTCTATTCGGAATTTAATGTAGATCAAGCGCTCAAACTTTTAGCACTTGAAGATCTGCAGGAAAAAAGTTGCAAAAATCTCAGTAGCGGAGAAGCGCAACTCACAATGTTGTGCAGCGCGCTTTTACACAATGCCAAGATCACGATCTTTGATGAGCCTACGGCAAATCTCGATCCGAAAAAAACCAAACAGGTTTTTCACTTTTTACAAAACGATCATATACAACAAAAGATCATCATCACGCACGACTTGAATATTGCGCATAAACTTGGATTTAAAATCCTCTATATGGAGGATGGAGCTGTTACGTTTTTCGGAAAGAATGAAGATTTTTTTGAGGAAGGAAACCTCCAAAACATTTTCGGCTCAAGCCTTAAAACAGTTGCAGGCTATTTTATGGTGAATCTATGAAAACGCTATTTATACTCCTATCTTTAATTGTTTTGGCCCTCGCACCATTTTTCGGACAGATCGAGCTTCACTTTGACAAACTCAATGAACTAAGCACCGTTGATCATATGCTCTTTTTCGATCTGCGCCTGCCGCGTGTTATCATCGCATTTTTTAGCGGTGCACTGCTGGGGCTAAGCGGTTTGATCTTCCAATCTCTGTTTAGAAATCCTATGAGTACCCCGTTTACGTTAGGAGTGGCCAGCGGTGCTACACTCGGAACCGCTTTTGCGATCGTCTTTGGTTTTGTAAGCTTTGCGGCACTCTTTGGATTTGTTGGTGCTATTATGACAATCGTGATCCTATTTGCGATCACCTCACGACTGAAAAACTACGAGATATCGACACTTTTACTCGTAGGAATTGCACTGTCGTTTTTTTACTCTGCGGCACTTATGATACTTTTTTATCTCAGTGATGAAACTCAAAGTTATGAAATTGTCCGTTTTACTATGGGAAGTTTAGATATCGTCGGGCTAAAAAGCACTCTGCCGGTTGTGATCGCATCACTTATACTTCTTGGAATTGCCCTAAAGTTCAAAAAAGAGATACAGATCCTCCTCACCTCTTACGATAACGCTTTTTTAAAGGGAATCGAGGTCAAAAAAGTAAGCTCGATCTTACTCCTTGTGGTCTCTATCGCCATCGGTGTTACCGTGAGTGTAGTCGGGCCTATCGGGTTTGTCGGTCTGATCGTCCCCCATATCTTAAAAATCATCTACAAAAAAAGTGCCGATAAACTCCTTGGAGTGACATTTTTTTACAGCGGTATCTTTTTGGTTTTATGTGATCTTATTGCAAGAAACCTCGGGGCCTCTTCAGATATCCCTATAGGTGTTATAACATCGTTTTTAGGGGGACCGTTTTTTATCTATCTGTTAGTCTCAAGGAGAAGAAGTTGAAAGACCATTGTTTATATACGTCCAAGGAGCAAAGCCCCTCAGACTACGCTAACGCTGAGTTTTCTTCGGCAGAAAGCCCTCGCGCCCTTGGCGCTCTTTGTATAAGCGCTATCGCATCAAATCAGGGAAAGACAGTGCTAACAACAGCACTTTTACACCATTTTAGAGACTCAGTCCGTCCCTTTAAAATAGGGCCTGACTTTATCGATCCGCAGTTTCATGAATCGATCTGCAAAACCCCTTCGATCAACCTTGATAGGTTTATGATGAATGATGAGCAGTTAAAGTGGCTTTTTAACCACTATTCCAATAAAGCAATCTCAATCTGCGAAGGGGTAATGGGCTTTTATGACGGGATGGATAAAGGGAGCAGTGCTTACGATCTCTCAAAACTTTTGCAAATTCCTACTATTTTACTCTTAGACGGAAGTTCAAGCTACATCACGGTTTCAGCAGTTTTAAAAGGGCTTGCAACTTATAAGGAGGATAACACGATCAAAGGTGTTGTTCTTAACAAGCTCTCCTCTGAGTCCCATTATGAGCTGATTAAAAAGCAAATAGAGAGTGACTTTAATGAGATCGAAGTTCTAGGGTGGATCAAAAAAGGGCTAAACACCTTAGCTGACACCCATCTGGGACTTGATCTAAAAGATACTAACAAAATAGAGACGATCGCAAACGAGGTGTTAGAGCATATCGATCTAACTAAACTTGAGCAGATCGCATCTAATTTCACACCCCAAACTACCCCAAACTACCCGTTTGAAACATTAGAAAAAGTGGAGAGAAAAATAGCAATTGTAAACGATGAGAACTTCTCGTTTCTCTACCACGACAACGCACAGTTTTTACAGGAGCTCTTTAGCGATGTGGTATTTGTTAGCGGTACAAAAGATGAGCAGATTCCAAGCGATGCAGATGTTGTTTACATCCCGGGCGGTTACGTGGAAATGGAGCATAACTATGCCAATCTAAAAGATTCCAACAACTTCAAAAACTCCCTAATAGAGCACGCTAAAACAAAGAAAATCTATGCGGAGTGTGCAGGGCTTTTGTATCTTGGAAATAGGGTTGACGAAAAAGCAATGAGCGGGATTTTAGATCTTGATTTTACACTGCATAAGCGGTTTCAGCGTATGGGGTATTATTACGCCAATGAGGAGCATACAAAAGGGCATTCGTTTCACTATACCAATGTCATAGACCCTAAAGAGGGCACGGAAATTCTCTCTAAAACTAAAGGTGGCGAGGGGCAAATCGGCTCTTGGGAAAAAGGTGATGTTTTTGGAACCTATCTGCATATAATGCTGCGTCCAAACGGCGAACTTGTTAAAAGAAGATTTCTATGAAATTTTGCGAAAACGACACTCAAAAACTTTTGGAGATTATGAAAGCAAGACGCGATGTTCGAGGCAACCGCTTTATAGACAAAAAAGTGGAGGATGAAAAACTCTCCCTTATTTTGGAAGCTGCCCTTTTGGCACCATCGGTCGGTTATTCACAACCCTGGAAGTTTATAGTGATCGAAGATGAGCAGACAAAAGATACGATCTTAGAGAATTTTGACGGGGAAAATGAAAAAGCTAAAGAGCTCTTTGCCTCACGCAAACTCTACCAAAAACTAAAGTTAGAAGGGATAAAAGAGGCACCCGTAAACATCGCCGTACTTTACGAGCCAAGCGGTGAAGATGTACTAGGTATGACAAGCATGGAGCAGATGGGTGAATACAGCGTAGTGTGTGCCGTGCAAAATATGTGGCTGCTTGCAAGAAGCCTCAATATCGGGATCGGCTGGGTGAGTATCTTGGATGAAAACAAGGTACTCCAAACACTTGAAGCTCCGAAACATGCAAAACTGATAGCCTACCTTTGTGTCGGCTATGTCGATAAATTTTACGAAGAGAGCGAGTTAAAAACACTCGGCTGGGAACAAGAAAAACAACTTACACAGTGTGTAACATATAGGAGATAAGATGGGATATAGCTCATGGTTTGAAGAACATGCAGAGATGCATAAAGAGATCGTTGATCGTTTGGTTGCCGAGGGGAAAACTAAAGAGGAGATCATCGATTATTTTGATTTTGAAAATATGGTTGAAAAAGAGCAGGATTTTTGTCCCCTTTATAAAGAGAACCGTAAATGTCACGACATGGAGAAATTAAACTGTTACCTGTGTGCCTGCCCCAATTTCCGCTTTAAAGA
Source organism: Sulfurimonas sp. hsl 1-7 (assembly GCF_030577135.1). Classification (NCBI taxonomy): domain Bacteria; kingdom Pseudomonadati; phylum Campylobacterota; class Epsilonproteobacteria; order Campylobacterales; family Sulfurimonadaceae; genus Sulfurimonas; species Sulfurimonas microaerophilic. Next base: position 426,264 of record NZ_JAUIRR010000002.1, read on the forward strand.
CGTGGGTATTCAAAAAATTGATAACCTGACACAGTACAGCTTCTGCTCGATCGACTCAAAAGACGGGCGTCAAGGTGTGTATGGAGAGAAGATCCATCAAGACTGCTCAAAATGTTCTGTGCCACATCACAGAGGTTATGTTGAGAAACATTTTGACCTCGACTGGAAAAAGATTATGCAGGAGTGTATCCTTTAATGGGAGTAAACACTCATATAGATTTAACGACCTTAAACACTCTGTTTCCTGAGTACAATTTTACAAAGCTGCACCCAACATCTGATGGGGTTATAGATACCACTTACATCATAACAAACAAACAAGAGAGTTATATTTTAAAATATTTTGACAGAGATATATCTCAACAGATCAAGCAAGATAAACAACTGCTTACAACTCTCCATCAAGCAGGTCTTAATGTCCCTTTATATCTCGATGAGCAAAAAGGCTGGTACCTTTTTAAACGCCTGAAAGGCTCAAGCCCAAAAAACATACACCTTTTTCATATCCAAGCACTTGCCCGTTTTATGGCAAAGTACCATTCACACACAAAAAGCCACCACTGTGCAAACTCTTTTTTTGCCCCATACAACATTGATGAAAAACTTTACTTTCTGAAAAAAAATTTCTATCTCCACTACAAAAAGTTAGAACCGCTTAAACACTATAAACTAAAAAATGAGGGGTTTATCCACGGAGATATTTTTACAGACAATACAGTTTTTGAACAAAATAAAATAGGAGTTTTTGACTTTATAGACGGGGGATGCGGAGAGTTTTTATTTGACATTGCCGTGGCATTGTTATCCTTCTCACCAAAACAAAAACCTTCGGATTTTAAGATCTTCATCAACACCTACAACCGTTTTAGCTCGAACAAGATAAAAGAAAAAGAGCTCAAAGCAATGATCAAAACAGCTGCACAGTTTTATGCACTGCTTCGCCTCACACGAAACAAAAACACTCAAAGAGCAAATGAGCTTCTCAAGCTATGCTAAGTATCACGATGAACAGCTCACGTACGAAATACCCGCTACTCTAAATAACTCGTCAGGTTTGAGTCTATAGTATTTCTCCTCCATCTCTTTTGAGAGTTCAGCATAAGGATCGTTCATCACCTCTTGGAGTTCGTGTACAAGGGTATAGTCCCCTCTCTGGGCTGCCTGATATGCAGGGACTAAAAACCACTCTCTAAGTGTATATTTTGGATTGACTTTTTTCATCTTTTGGGAAAGTTTTTCACGCTCTGGCACCGTTTTTACATCAATAAACGTTTTCCATCTCTCTAACCACTCAATCCATCGCACTAAAAGTTTTTCATTGTAGTTTGCATCGCCATAAAAACTTTTTTTGAGAGTGGAGATATCTTCAGGAATATTTGAGAGTTCACGAAAAAAGATCGTATAGTCAACTGAACTCTCCACCATCAATGTCACAAGATCATTAAACAGCTCAGCATCAAAATGCTCTAAACCTAGTTTTGCTCCCCACATCTTGATCATTTTACCCTGCATCACTCTTGGAAACTGTTTTTCGATCGTCTCTAATTGTTGTTGTGATTCCTTATCTGCATCCAATAAAGGCTTAAGTGCTGCTATAAACATCCCAAAGTTACGCTCGGCAGCCTGGGGCTGATTTAAAAACGAGAAATGTGCACCCCCGCCCGTCCACGGCTGATAGCGTGGATCAAACATATCCATAAACCCAAAAGGACCGTAATCAAGGGTAAAACCGCCTACCGCAGTATTGTCGCTGTTAAAATTCCCTTGACAATACCCAACACGGATCCAATCTGCAACCAAAGAAGTCAGACGGTTTTGAAATGCTTTTGCGAGTAACACCACTTTTTTCTCAAGCGGCAGACTCTCCTCAATCTCCTCTTTATACTCACGCTCAATTACATGTAAAACGATCTGCTCTAGTTCTTCCATCGCCCTAGTATGCTCTTTTTTACGTGCACGGCGACCAAAAAGCTCCACCTGCCCCACTCTTAAAAATGAGGGTGCGACACGTGTCGTAATTGCAACATCCTCCTCTATCATCACCTCAGGATCTCTTGAGTATGAGCCATCTCGAAACCAAGGACGTCTTACTTTTTCGGTTTTTGAAGTGTAAAGAGTTAAAGATCTGGATGTAGGTACACCTAAAGCGTACATATGCTCCTGCGCCAAAAATTCACGAATGCTTGAACGAAGTACCGCACGACCGTCAGCTCCTCGGCAGTAAGGTGTACGCCCGCCCCCTTTGAGCTGCATCTCCCAGCGTTTGCCATTTATAACAGCTTCTAAAATAGATACGGCTCGTCCGTCCCCGTAACCGTTACCTGTTCTAAAAGGGCACTGCTCATAGTACTCAGTTCCATAAATTGAGAGTGCATAACCCGTTGCCCACCCTTGCTTTTTCAGTGACTCTGGCAGCCCAGAACTGTCACCCGAAAACATCTTCATAAAATCTTCTGACTTTGCCATTGCATCATCAAAACCAAGTTCTTCAAAAAATTTTTTGCTGTGTGCGATATAAATCGGATTTTCTATAGGGGTAGGATTTACCGGAACATAGTGCCCGCTAAAAACCTCTCTTGGGTAATGATCAGCGCCGTCATCTCTAGCGTCTGGATCGGGTGTAAGTGTATCTACAAGTGAATAATCAGCAAGTTTGGAAAGCTCTTCAAGTGTTTTTACCTTCATATATCTTCCTTAAGGATCTTGTTCTATATTTGGCACTATATCAAGTAAAACACAAACTCTGCTTGCTCAATGAGAGTAGATAAAATATTTTATAAATTTTTATCGCACAGTTGTTTTACGATTGTTATTTCATCTTTATGGATACTGTGATCTTTCTCTATAGCTCTAAAATCTACCTCAAATCCGGCATCTATGAGTTGTTCCACTTGTTTTTTACTCTCTTCAAACGGAAGTACTTCATCATATGTTCCATGTGTACAGAGCCATTTAGCTTGTTTCACATCAGAATTCATCTCAGCTAAAAGCTTTTCTACATCGTAAATATACCCGCTTATAGCGATATAACCCGCAAGTGCTTTATGATATCTTGCTCCAAACTCAAAAGTAAGAAGCGAGCCTTGCGAAAAACCGAAGAGGTAACTCTGCGTAGGATCAAACTCCTCTTCAAATAAAAGATCGAGACATTTTGTCAGGAGTTCCGATGAGTACTGAATCCCTGGATATTGGTTTGGAGGGAGGTTATACCACGAAAAACCGCCATAGTACTCAAACGGTGCATCAAAGAGGATATAGTTCATATCTTCAAGCTCTAAAAACGAAGGCAAGCCTTCAAATCCTTCAGAGGAATCCCCTCTGCCGTGCAACACTATCATCAATTTTTTAGATGGAATTTTGGATGGTATAAAAATATTATCTAGTTCTAAATCTTTTCTCATAATTTATTTTACATTTTTATTTCCCACATTTGGATAAAATTACACTATGGAAATAAAACTTACAGAAGATAATTACGAAAACCTGGAAAACTTTGCACAACTGCTCAAAAAAGAGCCTTCCGAGATGATTAATGAAGCTCTGCAAAGCTACTTTGAATATCAACACAAAAAGCTGGTTGAAAAAAATCTTGAAGATGACAACAGTATGACCAACCTAGACTTTGATGAATTTTGGGACGGGGTTGATCTATGAGCCACGGCGGAGATATCTACAAATACGCAAAAATTTTAGAGTGCGAGCCCGATGAGATCATCGACTTTTCATCCAATATCAACTGTTATGAAGCAGAAAACGAGCTAACGCTAACAAACAAAACCATTACGCAATATGCAGACTTTAGATATAAAGAACTAAAAAGTATTATTGCACAAAACTACGATGTAAAACCCTCTCAAATAGCTTTATATAACGGAGCAACCACTGCTATCTATGAACTGTTTCGCAGCATCAAGCAAAAAAGAATTTTTCTCTATGCCCCACTGTATAGCGAGTATGAAAAAGCTGCCCAAAAAACAAAAAAAGCTGTCTTCAAAGTAAGCCGTTTAGGCGGAGATATGGAAGATGAAGTATTAGAGAAATCGATCGTCGTCTTTGTAAATCCCGCTACGCCTGATGGGACCTATTATGACAATGAAGAGCTTGAAGAACTTTTTTCTATGTGGATCGAAAAAGAGTGTACGATCATTATCGACGAGAGCTTTTTAGAGTTTGAAGCCCTTCCATCTATTCGTCATAAAATCAACACGTATAAAAAACTCTATATCATCCAGTCTTTTTCAAAGTTTTATGCATGTGCGGGAGTGAGAATCGGAGCCATATTCTCAAGCAAAAAGAACATTAAAAAACTTGAACCAAGTATCTGGAACATCTCTTCACTCGATGTGGAGTTTTTAAAACAGCGCCTCAGTGATGAAGAGTTTAAAACCGCTTCAAAAGAGTTTCACAAAAAACAAAAAAACGAACTGTTTGAGATCTTGGAAAACTCGGGTGTGTTTGAGCAGGTGTTTGAGAGCGATACAAACTTTTTTCTGACAAAATCAGAACGTGCAGCAGAGATCTTCAACCATCTTCTTGAGGAAAAAATCTTAGTAAGACGCTGTTTTAATTTTGACTATCTAGATAACACCTTTTTGCGTTTTGCCGTAAAAGATTCAGCTTCACACCAAAAGCTCAGAGATGCACTCGCAACGCTTCTTAAAACCTCAGAAGTACAAACAGATGAACTCCCTTAGTATCCTTGGGACAAGCAGTGATGCAGGCAAATCAACTCTGAGTTTTGCCCTTACCTATCTGCTGCACAAGCGGGGAATTAAAGTAGCCCCTTTTAAAGCCCAAAACGTCTCAAACAATTCCGTTGTTACAGACATAGATGCGGGAGAGATTGCTATCCCTCAGGCATTTGCGGCAAAAGCGATAGGGCTTGCGACTACTCCTGCAATGAATCCGATCCTGCTAAAATCGGGCGGAAAAAACAAAGCCCATATGATCATAAACGGCAAAAGTGTCTCCAACACTAATGTGCGTGAATACTATAAAAACATCGACACCCTAAAACCGATCGTAAAAGAGGCCTATAAGCGCTTAAAAAACGAGTATGAGTGTATTGTTGCAGAGGGTGCGGGAAGTCCCGTTGAGCTTAACTTAATGGATAAAGATCTCAGCAATATCTACGTAGCACAGGAGTTCAACACGAAAATTATCCTCGTAGCAGACATTGAGCGCGGCGGTGTGTTTGCTTCGATCTACGGAGTGTATAATCTTCTTCCGAAAAAACTGCGTAAAAACGTGGTCGGTGTGATTGTAAATAAATTTCGCGGGGACATTACCCTTTTTGACGAGGGTGTGAGAATCATCGAAGAGGAGTTTAAAATCCCTGTTCTGGGCGTTGTTCCATATAGACCCTTTAATCTCGGTTTTGAAGACTCCGCTTCACTGATGAACTACAAACAAAATACAAAAGATGCGATCATAAAAGTTGCAGTGATAAACCTGCCGCATATCAGTAACTTTACGGACTTTGAACCCCTTGTAGTAGATCCCCAAATTGAGTTAAATTTCATATCAAATCCTGCACAGGCAGATAGTTACGATCTCCTTATAGTACCTGGTTCAAAAAGGGTCGTTGATGATCTGATGTGGTTACGTGAGAGAGGTTTTGAAGCAATTTTTCAAGATAAAAAACGCAAAATCTTTGCTATTTGCGGCGGCTATGAGATGATGTTTGAAAACATACGCGATCCGCAGCAAGTAGAATCGAAGGTAGAGAATATCTTAGGTTTTGGACGTTTTAAAGGGGAAGTTGTTTTTCAAAAAGAGAAGATCGTAAAACAGGGGTGCTATAACCTTTTTGGAGTGATGGGCAACGGGTACGAGATCCACAACGGCATTGCCAAGAAAAATGCAAAACGTAAAAAAAATCTCTACGGAACTTTTATACACGGTATTTTTGATAATGACAATTTTAGAAAAGCACTTTTTACTAACATAGATGTAACATATAGAGGGTACAATTTTAACAAATACAAAGCCAAGTCTATCGATCTCTTTGCAATGCATGTACAGGAACATATAGACTTAGACAGGATTGTTGATGCTCTTTATCACTAATATATTTGTCGCCCTCTTTGCCTACATGATCGACAAAAGGTTCGGGGAATTCACTTTTATCAAACACCCCGTAATACTTATGGGGGATCTCATCACATTCTTTGAAAAAAAACTCTACAGCGATTCAATCCTTAGAGGCTTTTTCCTTGTACTCTGTGTGTTAGGTGTTATAGGTTTCGTGAGTTATGTGTTAGAGATTTATCTTGCCCATTTTAACTTTTATATCCACTTTATTATCGATGCAGTTATCGCTTCGATATTTATAGCCCATAGAATGTTAAAAGACTCCGTAAAAGAGATCATCTTTTTAGAGACTATCGAAGCAAAAAGAAAAGCTGTCTCTATGCTAGTCTCCCGTGATACTAAAGATCTAAGCGAAAGTGATATCTACAAAGCTGCTATTGAGACATACGCGGAAAACCTTAGTGACGGAGTTATTGCACCGCTGTTTTACCTCATAGTTTTCGGACTTCCGGGAATTATCATCTATAAAGCGATCAACACAATGGACTCTATGATCGGATATAAAAACGAACGTTATGAGAAGTTTGGAAAAGTGGCGGCACGTCTTGACGATATCGCGAACTTTATACCTGCAAGAATCACCGCTCTTTTAATTGTACTGCTATACCAAAAGAAGTTTGATCTCAGCTATCTTAAAACTGCTAAGCTTCATGAGAGCCCAAACGCAGGTTACCCTATATCTGCGATGGCACAGGTGCTAGAACTGCAACTCGGCGGCGATACATCCTACTTCGGCAAAATCAAAAAAAAGCCGTTTTTCGGAAACGGTAAAAGCACCATCTCAAAAACAGATCTAAAACAAATGTTATCTCTTAGTTTTTAGTTATAATAATCTATTCTCAATTATTTAGGAGGAATAGATGTTGTTAAAAACTACCTATCTTACACTTGGGTTATCGTTACTGCTCGGCGGTTGTGCAACTATGCAAAAAACGAAAACACATGAAACACCTAAGAGCACTCAACCAGTTGTTAGTAAGTCTTTACAAGTTGACACTACCCAACCAAAAGGGTTAAAACGTAAAGTTGCGATCGGAAGATTTACTAACGAGACAAAATACGGTCAAAGTTTTTTTCTAGATAAAAATAACGACAAGATCGGGAAACAGGCAATGGATATTCTCTCCGCAAAACTTTTTGAATCGGGCAAGTTTATCATGCTTGAGCGTGCCGATCTTGCAAAAATAGAAAAAGAACTGAAAATAGGAAACTCAAAAACGCTTGCCAATGCAGCTGACTATCTCATACTCGGTTCCATCACAGAATTTGGACGTAGAGAAGTAAGCGACGTCGGTATTTTCAGCCGCGTTAAAAAGCAAGAGGCTTTTGCAAGAGTACACATTAGAATCGTTGATGTCAGTACGGGACAGATCATCTACTCTGAAGAGGGGAAAGGAACCTCATCTGCCGAAGCGGGAACTGTGATGGGTATCGGGGGAAAAGCAGGCTACAACGCTCAACTTAACGATCTCGCTATCGATGCCGCTATCTCCGATCTCACATCGAACATCATTGAAAATATGACTGACAAACCTTGGAGAGGCTACATACTCGGTTACGAGAACGGAAACCTTATAACTTCGGGAGGAAAAAGCCAGAACATAAACATCGGTGATATATTTGATGTATATAAAAAAGGGAAACAGGTGAAAAATCCTCAAACAAACATGATGATAACACTTCCAGGGAAAAAACTGGCATCCGTATCTATCGTTGCTACACTTGGAGATACACCTGAAAATGAAGTATCTTTGGCAGAGATCATAAACGGTGACCTCTCTTCGTATATTTCAAGCAAAGATTTTTCAAACTTATATATTCAAGCAGGAGATAAATAATGAAAACTTTAGCAACATTATTGATAATGATCACTTTGTTACTCTCAGGATGCGGTTTAAAACAGGGTGTGGAAACTTCGGCACAAAAGGCGTATCTCTACTTTAGTGGAGATACCGATGATGTTTTGGTATCGATTGATAACGGTGAACCTTTTGAAGTAAAAGAGGGAAGAGAGAACCAGTACTCCATAAAACCGGGGAAACACCTTATTGAGATCTCTAAAGACGGAGAGATTATTATTAAAAGAGAGATATATGTAGGTGATGGTATTGCCAAAGAGATAGAGGTACGATAATGAAAAGCCTTAAAGTACTCTCGATCTTTACTTTTACCGTTATCACACTCGCTATGAGCGGATGTTCAACACATACACCGCTGTACAACTACGGTGAATATAGTGAAAACTACTATGCTCTAAAAAAAGAGGCTACTCCCGAAAGTGCCCAAGAGTATCAAAAATCTTTAGAATACTGTATAGAGAATGCTAAAGAGAGCCGTTCAAAAAGAGTACCGCCGGGGATATATGCAAACTTAGGATATCTGCATCTTAAAGCGGGACAAAACAAAAAGGCGATAGAAAACTTTACTAAAGAGAAAACTATCTATCCAGAAGCGACATTTTTTATGGACAAAATGATCAATAAAGTAGAGGCACTGGAGCAAGAAGATGAGAAGTAAAAAATCAGCACTATATATAGCACTACTGACACTCACATTTATTTTAAGCGGTTGTACAGCGGGACCGACCTATGTTACAAAAGGCTCGGAGTTTCCTAAAATGTATGAACAACAACCCCGTTCACTTCTCATTCTCCCACCGATGAATATAAGTACCGATGCCGAAGCAAAAGACTACTATATGACCACGATAGAGATGCCTTTTGCAATGATGGGGTATTACACTTTCCCTGTTGAGATGGTGGGTGATGTTATGAAGCAAGAGGGTGTATACGATACGGAGATTCTCTATAACCTTCCTGCAAATAAGTTTTACGACTATTTCGGTGCAGATGCAGTACTTTTTACCAAGATCACAAAATGGGATCTCTCATACATGGTCTTAGCATCAACACTTACCGTAGCTATTGAAGCAAAAATAGTCTCTACAAAAACTTCAGAGGAGTTGTGGAGATACACGGGAATGGTTAGAGTTGATCTTAGCGGCGGCGGTGACTCAGGCGGCAGTATGGCGGGACTTTTAATCAAAGTTGTTGCAACTGCCGTAAACAGTGCTGCTGCAGATTATGTTACATATGCACGTCAGGCAAATTCCAGATTGATATACTCGCTTCCTGTTGGTCCATACCATGAAGCTTATATGCAGGATCAAAATATGCAGTTAGTGGACCAAACACCAAAAGATCAATAACTTTTACTCTAATAACTCAAGCTTCTTGATTAACAATCTTTTAGCTTGGGGATCTTCTGTTTTATCTCTGAGTTTTTTGAGTAAAAACACAATCCCTTTTTTATACCCGTAAAACGACATTGTCTCTATAGAACCACTCAGTGTCTCTTTGGAAACCTCATCCCCGAGCAAAGCAGCAGCTAAGAGTTTTGAAACCGGGTCATCTATCTTCTGTACGATTTTATTTGCCTGAGTCAAATCCCCTTTTTGCATAACTGCAACAAACTCTTTGTATTTAGCGGGAATCATTTCCAGATCTATATCACCCCACTCTTTTTGGAGCATTTTGTAGTAGTTTTTTATCCTTGGACAGCTTACCAGCTCCTCCATCTCTTGATACTCTGCACACTTATCATTAATCCCCACTGCAATGTTAAGTGCACATTTTCCAAGCTCTATAGAAGCGAGCTGTGTAACATCACCGCCCCTTTTTGCAAAAGAGCGTGCAGATTGCAGATCAGCCTGTGCCAAAATCTCCTTGTCACAGAGAAAGTTTTTTTTGTAACTCTCAAAATAGGAGCTGCTTTTATACTCCCAACTGTTTGGAGCAGGTTCCATACTACAAGATGTGAATAACAATAGTGAAACAATCAAGAACGTTTTTATCATGGTAACTCCACCTCATTTTTGGATTGGTCTTGTAAAAGGGTATCTATCTTCTCCATCAATGCATCGGTCTTCTCTATAGTATGTTTTATACTTTGACGCATCACTTTGATATCGCTTCCCGATTCCCCCAGATTTTCTACAAGCGGTTCAAGCGTTTTCAATTTTTTATTCACATCATTCAAAATATTGTAAAATTCTTTAATACTTAAAGATGTAGGCTCGATGATATCATGTTTAAGATCTTTTGTCGCCCCGTTAATATTTTGCAGGATCTGATTTAACTCGTTCACGGAGTCGATCATCGCTTGTGTCGCTTTTTTATCCCCTGTAATAGTCGTTAAGAGTGCATCGTTTTTTGCAAGTTTTTCACTGAAAAGCTCAAGGTTTTTAATCGTTTTGTTAAATGAGGAGTCTTGTTTACTTAATTCATTCGTCATCGTCTCGATATTTTCGATAATATGCAGCAGTCTTTCAACAACCGGCTCAAACTTTGTTACGAGGTCATTAATATCATCCGTTATTACAATAGGCAGACGTGAATCAACCTCCAAGTACTCTTTTTGGCTTGTAGCATATACTTCGATATGTGCAGAACCGATAAGGGGCTTTTTTAACATGAGGTAAGTGTAACGGTTGATCCACTTTCTGTTTTCATTTGTCACGGCAAAGTGAATAAGTACATTACCATCATCTTTTAGTTCTATATCGTCTATGTTTCCTATCGCAAATCCCGAAAATTTTAAAGGCATCCCTATAGTAAATGTTGCTGCGGATTCGGTGACGAAGTAGTATCGGTACTGCTTTTCAAAAACCCCTTTTGCATCGAGTAAGAAGTAGGTAAAACCACTTAAACTAAATACGAGTACGAGAACAAAAATACCGACAGAGAGTTTCATATGTTCATAACGCATCTATTACAACCTTTTGATCACTTATCTTATCATAATGTGACTTGTTTGCGATAGTGTCTAAAAATATAAACTCTTTTTGAGAGCCTAATTTTCTGATACTATCAATCAGTTCATTTGGATCTACGATCGAGTCTATTATGGAAAAAGGAAGACGGATAATGATTTTCTGGGCATCTGCCATTATTGCGCGGATCAGCATCACGTAGAACTTCTCCAAATTGGAACAATCCCGCTGACGTTTGTCGGCAATATCTTCCAACTCTATTTTTTGCAACATATCTATAGCCTCTTGTTCTGCCAAACGCAAATCTAAACCGTGATGTACTTCCCGTATTAAAGCGATGTTTTCCTTCATATCAAGATTTGAGAGTAAAGGGGTCTCTTTTGAGATCAGTGTTAAAGACCTATAGGTTTTTATATGATTATCAAGCTCATAATAGTGATGAAACAGTTTTATATAAATTGTACTAGTAATGATAACACCTCAATAACAAAAATAGAGATAAACAATCTTACCATCCCTTTTAAGACCGATATCGGTATAGCCGTATAGCTGTTAAATGCCTGTAGTCCACTATAGATGGGGATAAGCATCGTCATAAATCCAAAGGCGATCCCTTTGGCAAAAAGTATTAAGAGGTCTTTTAACTCGATCGCATTAAGCAGAAGCATCTTATAGGAGTGGATATCGAAACTCATATAGAAGAAAACAAAAATATATCCTGCTAACAACATAATGATCGCAAACAGCGAGGTTAAAGAGGTCACACTGATTATTCCGCTGATGATTCTAGGGATAAAAAGATAACTCACCAGATCTATTTTGTACTCATTGAGGGTGTTTAGTTCTCTATTAACTTTCATCACCGCTATCTCTGCATTTACAGCTGCCGAAGAGCGCAGAGAGATTAACAAGGCGGTAAAAAAAGGAGCAAACTCATCAACCACAAACTTGATAATGATAGATCCCATCTGCTCCTGAAGACCGTACTCGACAGATACTGAGATAACTACGCCGATAACAACCGTACCAAATAAGATGGAGAGGATTGTAAAAAGGGGTAATATCTCAATAGTGGTAAAATAGATCTGCTTTATAAGGACTGAACGCATTGCAGGGTTATAACTGGCAGGGAGAAACATACTTACACTGCATACAAGTGTAAAGTAAAAAATATCGTTAAGTGCGCTTAGAGCATGAAGTGTTTTTTCGCCGATATACTCTACTATTTTGATCATGTTGTCTCTTTAATACCCTTGTTAATGTATTGTATCACAAAACTATACTAACTTTAACATTTTATATTTTCTTTAAGTTTCTTTTGCATACAATGTGTGATACCAAAATTCAAGGAGTCAAAGTCATGAAAAAGATTTTAGTAAGTACAGTAGCTGCTTTAGCTATTACGGCAACAGCGTTTGCAGGTGTAAACAACCAAACTGGTTGTGGTCTTGGTTCGGTAATTATCAAAGATGATTCATCTGCAGTTCTTTTAGCTCTACAAGCTACAACAAACGGTACTTTAGGTAACCAAACTTTCGGTATCACTTCAGGAACTTTAGGCTGTAAAAAAACTAAGTTTGTTATGAATGAAAGAGCTGAAGAGTTCGTTGCATCTAACATGGATACTTTAGCAAAAGAGATTGCAGCAGGTCACGGTGAATCTGTTGATACTCTAGCTGAGCTTTTAGATGTTCAAGATAAAGAAACTTTCGCATCTGCACTTCAAGCAAACTACAACAAAATCTACACTTCTAAAAATGTAGAAATGAACGAAGTATTAGACAACATCTCTGAAACTTCAATGTAATAACTTACAGAACAAGCTTTTTTGCTTGTTCTATTTCTATCTTAGGAACTTCCCATTTTAAAAATATCATTTTTATTTTTTATTTTATTTGCATCTATTGCCTATGCTAATGTAGATGAATATAAAACAAAAGCAAAAGAGCTGCACTTATCCGACGAACGTTACTGGCATCTTTTACTCCATATGAGCAATGGTGTAAGTGAGATTGATGATCCAAGATTTTTCTTTGCAAAAAACGGTAAAGAAGATGCCGAAGCAGAACTCGATGCGACTCTGGACGCATTCTTTAACGAAAAGCGTTTTGACGATAACTCCTCAGCATGTTTGTTTCCTGCAAGAAAAGCGTGGTTGCAAGAGAACCTGAACATTACCGATTTCCCTGAGGTACAGTGTCAAGAGTATGACGACACGATCGAGAAACTCTCCCCGACTTCGGCAACCCTGGTTTTCCCGGCAGCGCATATAAACTCTCCTGCTTCAATGTTTGGACACACTTTTTTACGTATAAACTCCAAGTACAATTCCAAACTCTTAGCGTATGCGATCAACTATGCAGCTGACGCCGATCCAGATAAAGAAAATGCTGTCGGATTTGCCCTTAAAGGGCTTTTTGGAGGCTATTTCGGAAAGTATTCACTCTTACCTTATTACGATAAATTAAAAGAGTATAGAGATACCGAAAGACGTGATATCTGGGAGTATGATTTAAACCTCACACAAGAGGAAGTTATGCGTATGGTACGCCATATCTGGGAGCTTAACGGCACAAAATCTTACTACTACTTTTTTACCGAGAACTGCTCGTACAATATGCTCTGGCTTATGGAGATAGCACGTCCTAGTACACATATACGGGAGCATTTTGCCTATCAGGTAATTCCATTGGAGAGTGTTCATGCTACCAATGAAGAAGATCTTATCGCTAAAGAGTTTTACAGACCTTCAAAACGTACTATCCTTTTAAAATATGAGGAGCTGATAGAGGATCAGAATATTCACTTGGTAAAAGAGCTCCAAGAGGATGAGAAGCTAAATCTAACGCTACTGCAAGATAACAACATCTCTACTCAGCAAAAACAATATATCTATGAAGCGGCAGTTGAATACTTGGAATACTCATTTTCCCGTAACGAGATGAAAAAAGAGAAATATCTTGATCTTTTTTACAAACTCTCCTCTTCAAGAGCAAAACTGGGTAAAGGGAAAAAACTCAATTTTCCAAATCCCCAGAACCCTCTAGAATCACACCGTGCAGTGAAGCTGTCTATCGGTGGTGCTCTTAGGGATTCCTCTTACTATACTGTTTTAGGTATCCGTCCGGCATACCATACCCTTGAAGATCCGCAATACGGATTCTTAAGAGGTACGCAGATAGAGTTTTTAAATATAGAACTTGGAGCTACTAAAGACTCTCTAAAAATTGAAGATTTAACGGTACTATCAATCAAGTCAATAGCACAACGCACAAAACTTTTCTCCCCTTTTTCATGGAGAACAAAATTTGGCTGGGATAAAAACTATGTTGATACAAAAGCAAACTTTAGTGCAAGTGTGGGTGCGGGATTTAGCTGGGGGAATAAACTCGGATACCTATACATGATGGTAGATCCTCTCTATTATATTGCAGACAAAAGTGCGGGAGGGATCGGTGCTAGTTTTGGTTTTGATATAGACAAATATAAGTACCTTAAAACAAATGTAGAGTTTACGCAAAGATACTATGATACAGGAGATGAACAACTGTTAATATCTGCTGCACAGTCCGTAAATCCGGTACAAAACCTCCAACTAAAAGTGAAATACGAATACAAAGAAAAATATATTCTTAAGCAGAAAAAACAGGAAGACAACTTTCAAATTCTTCTAAATTACTATTTTTAGCTAAAATTCCAGCTATGAATACATACAATATCTTAACAAATGAACCAACTTCTCTCCCAAAAGGCAAGGCAGATTTTCTACTCGCTGCCTCTGTAACAAAGACGTGTGAAATAGCAGGGATCACCCAAGCGGGAATCCCCGGAAAAATTGCTTACACGCCGACACTCGATGCGGAGTTTATCGTAGATGAAAAACTCTACTCGATGCCTGAGATTGCAGAGACTCCAAGCGGTGTACCGACACCTGCACTTATAACTCGTGCTATCCATAATCTTAATCCTTTTAATACTATTGAGATTTTAGATCTGGGCTTAGAGGTAAAACCGCAGAATGTCCCTTTGCACAACTTTGATATAAAAGCTTCTGAGGCTATCGATCAAGGGGCAAAGATAGATGCAAAAGAGATCTTTGCCAAAGGGATGGATTTTGGACGTAAGTATGAGCTCAAAGGAAACTACCTTATTTTAGGGGAATCTACTCCATCGGGTACAACAACTGCAGCGGCAAGTGTACTTGCTCTTGGGTATGATTTAGAAGATGCTTTTTCATCAAGCTTTCTAAATGCTCCAAAAGATATTAAAAAAGAGACACTTGATAAAGCACTTTCGCTTATAGATACAGAGATGTCTAACTTTGACAAACTGGGAATGGTAAGTGACAATATGCTGCTGTTTTGTGCAGGATTTTTAGTAGAAGCGAGTAAACGTTTCGAAGTAGTACTAGCGGGCGGTACACAGATGGCTGCATGTCTGCTCATTGCCGATGCCGTGCGTGAAGATATATTACAGAGAATCAACCATAACAATGTAACCCTTGCGACAACTGTGTGGGTAGCAAAAGATCCCGCTTCGGATATTGCAAAAATTCTTTCAAAACTAAGCTACACGCCAAATGCCCTCTACACAACTTTCACATTTGAAAATGCCGAGATACCTGTACTTAAAAAGTATGACGAAGGGGAAGCTAAAGAGGGTGTGGGTGCCGGAGCTGCACTTGCATACGGTGTTGCCAATTCCCTAGAAAACGATCAGGTAGTTGAAGCGGTTGAGCTTATTATGTACAACATGATGTAAAGGTAAGATATGGGTTTTCAAGCATTATTTATCGGCGGTATAAAATCGGGAAAAAGTAAAAATGCCGAAGCCTATACCCTGAAATTTGCAAAACAAAAACCTCTCTATCTTGCAACGACAGAGTTTTTTGATGATGAGATGCACGAACGTGTACAAAAGCATAAAGATCAACGCGCAGACAAATTTGAAACACTTGAAGAAGCGCTCAATCTTGATAACGCACTCCAAAAACAAAACAAAACCGTTTTAGTAGAGTGTGTAAGTATGTGGATCAACAATATGCTCTACCATAACAAAACCCTTGAAGAGATGATGACGCAACTTGAAAATATCTCCAAACAGGAAAACGATGTTATCTTTGTTATCAACGATGTTAGTAATTCCGTTATCAGTGAAAACCAGCTTGTAAGAAAGTTTGTAGATATCAACGGAATCATCTCCCAGTATATCGCAGAACACTCCAAAGAGGTGTTTCACGTTACCGCCGGAATAAGTGTGAAAATAAAATGAGTTACCTAAAAGCCTTTGCCCTCGCCTTTAATATGTTTACGATCTTTCCCTTTTTTAAGATCCACACCTATGAAGATGGGATCAACGGAAAATCCGCACTTTTTTACCCGTTTATAGGGTTTATCCTCGGCGCTGTTGTTTACGGACTCTATCTTTTACTTCATAACCATCTCCCTGCACCACATTTAGCAGTTCTTCTTTTTGGTTTGAGCGTACTTTTTACGGGTGCGCTTCATCTTGACGGTCTGAGTGACACAATTGATGGTTTTTTTGTAAAAAAGGAAAAAGCTTTAGAGGTGATGAAAGACAGCCACATCGGCGGTATGGGGATGATCTTTACCTTTGTATTTTTAAGCCTGAAACTCTCCTCATTTATCTACTTTGAGGCCTGGATACTTTTACCTTTAGTGATGCTCCTCTCACGTCTTAATGCAACTCTTGCTATTTTCATCTTCCCTTACATAAGCAGCGGTGTCGGAGCGCTTATAAAGCAGGAGCTAAAAACAACCTATATCGTCATAGCACTTCTTTTTAGTGTGATACTCAGTTATCTTTTTGGCCAAACTTTAATGCTTTTGATCGCACTTATAAGTATGTTTATAATTGCAGGTCTACTAACACGAAGATATAAAGGGCTAAATGGTGATATGTATGGGTTTATCATCGAGAGCAGCGAACTTATCTTACTCAATGCTCTAATACTCCTATGAATCTTGTTTTAGTACGCCACTCCGAGGTGCTTGAAGAGTATCAAGGAAAATATAACGGCCATATCGACATCCCCCTTTCAAAAAAGGGGCTTGAAGATGCAAAAGCACTCGGCAGACAACTACAACACTATAATTTTGACGCTGTGTACTGTTCCGATCTTACACGTGCAAAAGAAACACTTGCACAATTTGCTCTGCCTCTAAAACCTCTTTATACAAAAGAGCTTCGTGAGAAATCGTGGGGGAAACACGAAGGTATGAGTTTTGAAGAGATCGAAGCAAGCGGAATCAAATACACTACATTTTCTGAATGGGTTGAACAGCTTGACGGAGAGAGAGTAACCGAATTTACCGACAGAATAGAGAATTTTTTTCTCTCCTATCTCAAAGAGCAAAAAGATCTCAAAACGGTTTTAATAGTGACACACTCGGGAGTTATAAAAACTCTTTTACAAATTATAAATGCTCAAACACTTGAAGAGAGTTTTTCAAAACCGATTAGATATTCATCAGTCACTGAAATACTATTATGATATAATACTCCCAATTCAAACCATACTAGGTAGGTATAATGTTTAAATCGGTCAAGTCAAAAGTTATTGCCTCAATACTCTCACTATCAATCGTCGGATTGATCTCCATCACGTATTATTTGTCTTACACGCTTAATGAGCTTTCAAACAACACAACAAAACGTTCACTGACTATGCTTAGTGAATCTATTTTTCAAACAATGACAACAAGTATGATGATGGGTGATCCCTCTATTGTAGAACAAACTTTTCACTCTGCAAAAAAAATAGACGGTATTGAAGATTTAAACATTGCAAAATCAAAAGCTGTTATAGAGGTATATTCACCGCAGGAGAAGTTTACAACCGATCCTCTTTTAATTGATGTACTCAACAACAAAACAACTAAACTGATTGAAAAAACAAATAACGCTCACCATACGATCAGACAAATCAAACCGATGGTTGCAGAAGAGAGATGTTTACAGTGTCACTACAACTCAAAAGTTGGTGACGTTTTAGGAGCGATGGACCTTGTACTTTCACTAGATAAAAACGATAAAGAGATCACTGCTACAAATACAGCATTGATTATTACACTTATTGTAGTTGTTGTTCTTTTTATGATTGTTTCATCAGTTTTCTTCATGCATGAGATTATGCACCCGCTAACGGCACTAAAAGATAAAATTTCAGACCTTATCAGCGGAGATAAAGACCTTACAAAAAGACTTGCAGTAAAAGAGGGGAACGAGTTTGGGGAAGCTGCTCATGAAGTAAACAACTTTATTGAGATGATCCAAGCCACTATCAACGAGGTAAAAGCGCAAGGGAAACAAAACATTAAAATTGCTTCTGAGATTGAGCATGCATCACACGTGATCAGAGAAGCGACACAAAAAGAGAAAAGCTTAGTTGACGCTACGGGACAAAAAGGGATCGATATCCAACATGTTCTAGAAGAAACTCTAGAAGCTGCAGCAAGCACTCAGGCAACTATCCAAGAAGCTGATACAGAGTTAAACAATGCAAGATCTTCTTTATCGACGCTTAGTAATGAGGTTGAAGGATTTGTGCAAAGTGAAGAGGAGTTACTCCAAGAGCTTTCAGCACTTAAAGATGATACGGCACAAGTAAAAGATGTACTAAGCGTCATCAACGATATCGCAGACCAGACAAATCTTTTAGCACTCAACGCTGCTATTGAAGCTGCACGTGCAGGTGAACACGGACGCGGATTTGCGGTAGTTGCAGACGAAGTAAGAAAACTTGCAGAGCGTACGCAAAAAAGTTTAACAGAGATCGATATCACGGTAAGCACTATTGTTCAATCGATCAACGATGCTACAGACAAAATGGCAAAAAATGCAAAACAGATCGAATCACTCGCAGAGATCTCAAACGATGTTGAAGAGAAGATCAACATTACATCAAATGCGATGGCAACATCAACAACGGTTGCAAATAAATCAAAAGAGGACAGCCTCAAAATCTCTAACAATGTAAAAGAGATCCTTGAGAATATCAATCAGATTGAGAGCCTCTCTTCACAAAACAACACAAGCGTACTTCACATCGAGACTGATCTTAAAAGATTAGTGGAAGTTGCGACAAAACTTCAAACTACGATCGACGAATTCAGAAGCTAATCAGCTTCTAGGTCGTCTAGCACCCGCACCCCTTCTCGTATAATTCTTTTTAAAACAGTTTTCACAAATATTATACTTTGAATTAATCGGTAACACCGCACTACATAACTTACATGTTTGCGAGAGTTCCGTTTTTTGAAGTGTTTTTTCTATATAGCGGTTTAAAATATATCTTGATTCTGTCGCTTTTTCTACATCTACAAAATAATCACTAAAACGGTAACTCAGCCACAGATACAGCGAGATCTCTTTAACCATATCTTCTGCCATCAACAGTTCCTGAGATGTTTGTGCAAAATCACCGCTGAGTCTAGGAGATTGATAATGAACCAGCTCCTGCTTCTCTAAGGCGTGAATATATGTCTCGTAGGCCGTAATGATATAAGGCGATTTCAATGTCAGCGGCGCACACGCTAAATGGTACTTTGTCGCGATATCGAGATTATAACTGTCCACTATCTTTGAGGCTTCAAGCATATCATCCAGACTTGCCGCATAAAAAGGGCCGCTAAACTCCATATTTTGGATAAAAAAGTTTAAGATCTCTTCGAGTGAATTCTCTTCCAAGATCGAACTTACCAGTTTAATATGCTCCAAGTTTGCCATCACTTTAAAAGGTGTTGCAATTTTTCTTGCCTCTTTATGGAAGTTTTTCTTGATCACTCTAAGGGTCTCTTTGTTTAAAGCCCCTACATACCCTTTCTCTTCAAGACCATATCTTCCAGCACGTCCAGAGATCTGATGGATCTCTGAAGGGAAAAGATCGCGTTGAATGATCCCGTCAAACTTATCAGCTTTGGAGAACAAAATGGTCTTAATCGGAAGATTCATCCCCATTGCAATAGCATCGGTTGCAACCAACACCTGTGTCTCACCTTCGCGAAATCTTCTTGCCTCTTCACGCCTTACTTCAGGGGAGAGGTTTCCGTAAACGACACTTACGCTAAAAGTTTTTGAAAGTCTTTGTTTGAGTTTAAGAACATCTTTTCTACTAAAAGCAACTACTGCCGTAGAGGGTTCTATATCCTCTATTGCAACAGGTTTTTCTAAAACTTCAAGTGGATTTTTTCTCTCAAATTCAATGATCTCAAGCTCTTCGCCGAGATACTCTGCAAGTGCGATAACTGCATCTTTGGCATTTACAGAACCCGTCATGATGATCTCTTTTGCCGGAGCACCGATAATGGCATTTGCCCATGCCCAGCCGCGATCACGATCATCGATCATCTGTACCTCGTCGATCACACATACATCGACATCAACGTCAAAGTTCATCATCTCTATTGTGGAGCTGATGTGGGTCGCTTCATCGTTAATGAGCTGCTCCTCACCCGTAATAAGTGAGCAGTCAACACCCATAGAGTTTAAATTCTCATACCCCTCCAGGGCTAAAAGTCTAAGGGGTGCAAGATAATATCCCGTGTCGGCATCTTTTAATCTTTGCATCGCGGTATAGGTTTTTCCACTGTTTGTAGGCCCTATATGTAAAGTAAGCTTTCTTTTCATGTCGCGTGCGATCGGGAAAAGATTTTTAAAATCACGAATTGTTCTGGCAAGAAGTTCCTGGCGTTGCTTTTTGATCAACTCCTCTTGAATTGAGTATAAAAATCTGCGAACCGTTTTTCTGTAGATCTTCGGTGTAATAGTAAGATGAATCCCGAGCTGATCGAGCAAGAAGTCATAAACCTTATTGTAGATCTCCTCTTTTTCATAATTGAGAAGATTTGCATACGAACCACACTCATCTGCAAGTGCTTCAAGCTCTTCAAAAAAGGCTTTTTCAAACTCGCTTTTATACTCATCTAAAAGCTGATCGAAATTAAAACCGCGTGCATTCCAGATCTCCTCTAGTACACCGTTTAACTCTACGTGAAGGTCTAAATTGTACTCAACAACTCTTTGAGAGTTTGGTAGCTCCAAGCTCTGAACAACTTCGATCAACAGCTCTTCATCGTGGATATCGATCGCTTTTGCGTCTATCTTTTGGTTAATAATTTTTCGCAGTACTTTCGGTGTTATAAGCGGATAACTTAACATCGTTTTAGGAGGAGATGAACGCAGTGAATTTACAATCTCTTCGTGTGTTAAGTACTGGTGCGGATCTTTGATCGACGCGATAAACTTCTCAATACTCTCCTGTTTTGCTTTTACAACCTCTATTTTATCGGCACCTATCTTTTCTACAATGGCTTCAAAAGGTTCCGACTCTATATACTCGTAAGAGTAAGGCTTTGTGTTAAGTGTAAGGATTTTATGAAACTGCTGATCGTAGATATCGTACTTGAGCGAAGCATTGAACTCCAGACTGTCATCAATATCGAAAAAGCCTTCCAACTCCTTCTCTAAAGCCTCTTTTTTGATCTCAAAACGGATATGGCGCAGTTTTGATTCCATCTTCTCTATGGTGATTTTTTTACTTCTGATTGTAGAGAATGCTTCACGCAGTCGTGCCGCTTCTACGGGGGTTACCTCAAGTTCACTCAGCAGTGCTTCAATTTTGGCTTCACGATCAAAGTGGTGCTGTTCGCTAATTTTATCCCCCTTATAGATCGTCCCCTCATTCTCAAAGAAGTGCAAAATATCACGACGAATCTCGCTGTCTGCTTCAGACCAGATCATACGAAGTGTTTTGATCATCAGATCGCGATTATGTTCAATATCGTAGATTCCAAGTGCTCCAAAGAGTTCACTTAATGTTTTAGACTCAACTCGCTCGATCCCGATATCGAAAGGATCGTCATCAAAAAATTTTCTTATGCGTTGGTTGATTTTGGTGTTTTTTTTATGTTTTTTTGCCATTAAAAAGGTCTTTTCTTTAATTTCGTTTTAATATGTAGTATCTTTTTATCATTATACTCTAAAATTAAGTAATATCCTTTTATAATGCACCCATGGAAATAAAAGATGAATGGACTCAAGAGGAGTTCTTAAGAAATAAACGAGCCCTTAAAAAAGAGGGTGTTGATGTAGTTTTAATCGATACCATACTCTCTCCGATCGATAAAGCAGACACTATTACATACAATCCATATGAGATGAAGAAGTACCCAAAAGGGAGTGTGTTTGTTTTTTACTGCGATACCGGTAAGGCAACAAAAGAGAGACTCAGTGAGTATAAAGAGAAGTTTCCCGATTACAACTGTGTATCACTTAAAGGCGGACGCGGATACTGGCGTGTAAATATGCAGCTATTGGATGAAGATGATAAATAAAAAAATCGAAGAATTTGTACATTGCATTGATGAAAGTCGTTTCTATGATGCACACGAAGCACTTGAAGAGGTGTGGTTTCCAAGACGTTTTGAAAAATGCAGTGAGGTGGAACTGCTCAAAGGTTTTATCAATGCAGCTGTAAGTTTTGAGCTGATTAAACGTGGAAGAATCCCTCAAAGTAAAAGAGTATGGGCAAATTATCTAAAATACAGACAAAACCTTTACAGAATCAATTCAGAGTATAAAAACTCCTATCATAAGCTCGCGAGATATCTGGAAAATAAGCAAAAAACACTACTTGGACATAATATTATTATATAATTTATGAAACTAAATGGAGGTTCTCACAATGGACTTTAACAAATATGCTGATCTCGCACTAGTATATCTCAGTGAGTACGGACTTAAAATAGTCGCTGCTCTTGCCATATTTATCATCGGTAAATGGGTAGCTAAGAAACTTTCTGTAGTCACAAAAACTATGATGACCAAAGCAAAAGTCGACATCACTTTATCTGAATTTACAGAAAGCTTAGTCTACTTTTCACTTCTTGCAATGGTGATACTTGCATCACTCAACGCACTTGGAATCAATACTACGTCGTTTATCGCAGTCTTTGGTGCAGCCTCTCTTGCTGTTGGTTTAGCACTCCAAGGCTCTTTGGCAAATGTTGGTGCTGCGGTACTTATTATCATCTTCAGACCTTTTAAGATCGGTGACTTTATCGAAGCCGGTGGAGCTACGGGTACGGTTGATGATATCACTATGTTCTCAACTATCATCTCACCGTTAGATAACAGAACCATCATTGTTCCAAACTCAAAAATCATCGGCGGCAACATCGTAAACTTTTCTAAAAAAGAGAAAAGACGTGTTGATCTGACGTTTGGTATCGGGTACGATGATGATTTACGTTTGGCAAAACAGGTTCTTATCGATATTCTTAACAGCGATGAAAGAATTCACAAAGACCCCGAACCGTTTGTAGCTGTTAGCGAGTTGGGTGATAGCAGTGTAAACTTTATCACTCGTGCATGGGTTGATACAGCTAATTACTGGGATGTTTATTTTAATACGATTGAAAAAGTAAAACTGACATTTGATGAAAAAGGGATTACAATCCCTTATCCGCAAATGGATGTCCATATGAAAAAAGAGGAAAACTAAGAAAGGAAGTTAATGAAAAAAATAGTAGTAAGTTTAGTTGCACTTGCATCTTTGGCTCTTGGAGCTGATGTTCAAACAACAGAAAAACCGTTAAAAGCACATAGTGAACTGGGATATGTTCAAACAAGCGGAAATACAGAAACGGAAGCGTTTAACTTTGAACTGGACATAAAAAAAGAGTGGACAAAAAGTGTATTAACATTTGAGTTTGACGGACAATACGCAACAGATAAAAATGTTGAAACAAAAAACAAATATACGGCAGAAGTAGATTACGGATATAAACTCTCAGAAAGATTCTCTCTAGATTATCTCGTTGGTTTTAAATCGGACAAATTCTCAGGTTTTAGATACCAATTCTATACAGGTCCGGGTGCAAAATATAAGGCAATCGATCAAGAGGCTCATAAACTAAGTTTAGAGGGGAACCTTTTATACTCTGTAGATCAGTATGAAGATGTATGGGTAGATGCTTTAGGGACGCAACTTGCATACCCTTACGACGGTGTAGTAAAAGATCACATTAGTGTTCCTGCCTACAAAGATGACTATGCATCGTACAGAATCAAAGGTGTGTATGACTGGAAGATCTTAGAAACGTTAAAGTTTAAACAAGAACTGACTTTTAGAGGTTCTTTTGAACAAGCTGACAAATACTTCATCTATTCAAAAACAGCATTGAACAACAAGATCAACAGTATCTTCTCTGCAGGTATCAGCTATAAGATCGATTATGTAAACTTGCCTGCTGACGGAAAGCAAAAAACAGACAGAACTTTTGCATTCAATCTTATTCTAGACTACTAAAGAGCTTAGGCTTCATGCCTATGCTTGTAACTCATCAACATTACAAAACCAATTAGCGCAAAAACACTTGAACTTAAAAAGAGATAGCTTGGATAGTACTCATAGATATATCCTGCAATAACCGCACCGCTAACACCCCCTAGCCCATATGTAAGCCCCATAAAAAACTGTTGTGAGAGTTGCTTGTTATGATAGATCTGATACAGATAACTGATCGTAGCGGAGTGAAACAGTGCAAAAGAGAGTGCATGAAGCGATTGAGAGAAAAATAAAATAGCGAGGTTTTCAGGATAAGCAAACACTAAAAACCATCGAAATGCGGAAGCCAGAACGCTCAAACGTATTAAGTTTAAAAGAGAACTGTTTGCCAAAAGTTTCCCTTGACTAAAAAGCATCACAATCTCGACAAGCACACCAAAGCTCCACAGATATACGGTCATATCTAGACTCACGCCGTGATCCGTTTCATAGATGGTAAAAAAGTTGTAAAAAGAACCGAAACTTACCTGCATTAAAATAAGTCCGCCCCAGAGATAGAGATCACTGAGTATCGACATCGTTTTAGTCTCTTTCGTTCTCTCCTGCTCTCTTTTTTGTGAGTAACGCTGTCCTATTATAAAAGCAAAAACGGCTGTTATCCATGTTAGTGTTAGTAAAAAGTTAAGTGCGACAATAGATGAACTTAAAAACTTTGCAAGAACCAGAGCGACAACTATAAACCCGATAGAGCCAAATAAACGCACCTTTCCGTAACGCTGTTTCCCTATATTTTCCAGCGATATCACTTCTACGTAGGGAAGTACCAGACTAAGTCCAATCCCTAAAAAAATGTTTGAGAATAAAAGCTGATAAAAATTCTCAACCGAGAGATAAAAACAAAGCGACGCAATTACTAAAATTATAAGTGAAAGATTAAACATCTTTGCATCTAGTTTTAGCCCCTTGATAAACAGAAATGGAAGTATAAAACGAACAAGCGGAGCTGCTCCTAAAAGTATCCCTATCTCGCTGGCACTGTAGCCTATAGTTGATAATACTTTAGGGATAAATATTACATAAACACCGATAATGGAAAAATAAAAATAATAAAATATTGCTAAAAATATTGACATGATGGAAGTATAACAAATTTCCCAAAAAACACTAATTTATCACAAAATAATCTTTTTATAATAATTTTTTATATATACTTCACTCCTTTTTTTAAGGGAAATATTTATGGAAAAGCATCTAAATGAAAACGATTTCATCGTTTCTAAAACAGATAAAAAAGGTATCATCACCTACGTAAACAGAATTTTTATGGAGATGGGTGAGTACACTGAGGTGGAACTGCTTGGAAAACCTCATAATATTATCAGACACCCCTCTATGCCAAAAGCGGTTTTTAAATTGCTTTGGGACAGAATTCAGAACAAAGAAGAGATCTTTGCGTTTGTCATCAACCAAACAAAAAATAAAAACGACTACTGGGTTTTTGCCAACGTCACTCCTTCCTTTGATAACAACGGTAACATTATCGGCTACCTCTCAGTCAGACGCAAGCCAAAAGAGTCTGCCTTAGAGATCATTAAACCTCTTTATCAAGAGATGTTATCGATTGAAAAATCTCAAGGTATGGATGCTAGTATCCGCTTTTTAGAAAAAACACTTAGTGACAAAGGTATTTCGTATGACGAATTTATTACAACTATTCAGCAATAAACAAAGCACTCTTTTATTTTTAACACTTGTTGGTATTGCACTTTATACACTTTTCATTGGAGAACTTGTTGCAGGCGGTATTGTACTTTTTATAGCTCTTTTAGCTCTCTTTATACCTGCAGCGAGTAAAGGGTGTACAAAAAACAATAGACTCATTACAGATGCACATAAAGTACTTTTAGAAGCTGCTGAAGGGAAACTTGACGGACGTATTACACAAATTCCGGAAGACAACTCTTTTGAATCAAGTTTTGCATGGGCACTCAATGATGTACTCGATCAAACAGAAGCTTTTATGAGAGATGCCAGAGCATCTATCGAACACGCTTCAGTAGGGAAAAACTACAGAGTTACTTTCCCTTACGGTCTTCATGGAATTTTTAAATCGACAGAGGAAAAATTAAACACTGCCCTAAACTCTGTTGCACAAGGGCATGAAAAAAGGATCTTAGGAGATCTAACCGACAGCTTTTCAAAATCAGGTGGAGGAATCGAAGGGGGTCTGACAGTGATCCAAACCGATCTTTCACAAACTTCAGGGAGTGCAAACGATATCGTAACGGTTGCACATGAGACTGCCCAACAATCTCAAAACAGTCTCAATAGTGTTAAAGAGATAGGTGAGCGTTTAGAACAACTCATAACACTTATCTCATCTTCACACGAGGGGATCATCTCTCTTGAAGGGCGTACACGTGAAATCTCAGAAGTTTTAGGACTTATCAAAGATATTGCTGATCAAACAAATCTACTTGCACTTAATGCTGCAATCGAAGCGGCACGTGCGGGTGAACATGGACGTGGCTTTGCGGTTGTTGCCGACGAGGTAAGAAAACTTGCAGAGCGCACACAAAAAGCGACAACTGAAATCGAGATAAATATCTCGACACTCCAGCAAGAAGCAAACGATATGCGTAGCAATTCTGATCAAATCAGCTCAATTGCACAAGAATCAAATGATGTTATTCACGCTTTTGAGGGTACATTCTCGGATCTAAACTCCATGGCAGAACGCTCTTCAGATACAGCATATGAGATCCAAAACCGCCTCTTTACAACATTGGTAAAAGTTGATCACATCCTTTTTAAATCTAAAGCCTATTCGACTGTTTTACAAAATGATAAAAATACTGAATTTTCAGATCATAAATCGTGCCGTATGGGGAAATGGTATACAGGATTTGGAGAGGAGAGATTTGGGCATCTTAGAACATTTAAAGAGATGGACCCTGTTCACGCTCAGGTACATGATATGGTATTTAAAAATATGGATATTATCAAAGAAGACGGTCTTTTCAAAACGGGTAATCCAGAGAAAATCATAGAAAACTTCGAGACTATGGAAGATGCGTCAGTTAAACTCTTTGAGATGTTAACTGAAATCGCATCATCATCGGTAAAAGGCAAAGCTGAGTAAAACTATCCTATTTACTTAGCATTTACTTATAATAAATATAATTTTTCATCTCAAATATGTTTCCCCCTTTCATATGCGAGAAAAATATACTCCTATAAACTATATGAATCAGCCAAGTTTTTCCCTTTTTTACCTCTTGGCTGATTTTTCCCTTTTTATGATAGACTTCCCTTTATGAAAATAGTACTCTCAACTCTTAACTCCAGATATACACATACATCTTTGGCACTTCGCTATCTTTACGCAAATATGCAAGAGCTTCAAAACAATACATCCATTATGGAGTTCTCCATTAACGATGCTATGCAAAGCGTAGCCGAGAAAATTCTGGATGAAAACCCAGATATCTTAGGGCTTGGCGTATATATCTGGAATGCTACACAGATCCATGAACTTATTCACATTATAAAAAGAGTCTCTCCGCAAACAAAAATAGTTCTCGGCGGTCCGGAGGTAAGTTATGAGCCTTTTAGAGTAGACTTTAGTGACGCCGACTATATCATCAAAGGGGAAGGTGACGTCGCATTTTACGAACTTTGTAAAAATATTATTGAAAACAAAGAGCAAGAGAGGATCACACCCCTCTCGGCTCCGAAACTCAAAGAGATAGAACTCCCTTACAAATACTACAGCGACGAAGATATTCAAAACCGCTATATCTATGTCGAGATCTCACGCGGATGTCCTTTTGAGTGCGAATTTTGTCTCTCATCGATGGATGAAAAAGTACGTGCCTTTGATCTTGAAAAAGTGCTAGAGGAGTTTGAAACTCTTTGGCAGCGTGGTGCAAGAGCATTTAAGTTTGTCGATCGTACTTTCAACCTCAATATGAAAGCGGCAAATATGGTGCTTGATTTCTTTTTAGAAAAAGAGCCGCCCTACTTTGCACACTTCGAAGTGATCCCAGATCATTTTCCCGCATCACTCAGAGAAAAGATAAAATCGTTCCCTCACGGCGCACTGCAACTCGAAATTGGTATTCAAACACTCAATACGGAGATAGCAAACAATATATCTAGACAACTCAAACTTGATAAGATCAAAGAGAACATCAGCTTTTTAGAAAATGAAACCTCTGCACATATCCACCTTGATCTCATCGTCGGCTTACCTGGAGAAAGTTTAGAGAGCTTTGGAGAAAATCTCGATGCAGTTAAAGCTATGAGTTCATGCGAGATACAGATAGGGATACTAAAAAAGCTTTCAGGGACTTACATCGACAGACATGATGAAACTTTTGGAATGGTTTACAGCGATATACCGCCATACGATATACTCAAAAACAATCAGCTCTCTTTTAAAGAGATCCAAAAGATGAAACGCTTTGCCAGATTTTGGGATATACTCCACAACAGTGGAAACTTTAAAAACTCCGTTGAACTGTTATGGAAAGATGAGAGTGTCTTTACAAACTTTTATGCATTTAGTTTGTGGGTTTATGAGCAAACCGATGCAACATATAAGATCTCGTTACAAAGACAGGGTGAATTACTTTTTAAATATCTCACCGAGTGCAAAAAGATCACTCCAGATATTGTTGCAGATGCAATGTTAAGCGATATGATGAAACTCAAAGGCAGAGCAGTTCCAAACTATCTCAAACCATACAGTAAAGATTTTACGATCGATGCAAAGCTTGGAACATCGGGATTTAACAAAAGGCAGCAATAAGTTAAGAGGAAGCTATACCTCTTGCATTGAGTCCTCTTGTCAGAAAATCGTTAATCTCTTTTTTATACTCCGGATTTAATTCTCTCAAGGCTTTATCGAACTCTAAAATCAAATCTTTTGTCGTATTTGGATGCTGACATATGCGGAGTAAAACTTCTGAATATTTATAAAAATCATTACTTAAATGGATCCCGTTTTTAGGTGGTATATTTCCGTGATACTTAATAATGACATCCAGTGCCCACTGTAATTTTTCAGTAGTAGTGTGTTTATTTTTAACAATTGAATATAACTCTTCAAATGTGTAATCACTATCTTTTTTAGCCATTTGAGCCAAAATTTCCTGCTCTTTTTTCTTTTTATTTGGCCTGTAAAGCAGTAGTGCAACTAATATCCCCAATAAAAAAACCAAGCCTATCAATGACTTTATAATAAATACTATATCCACATCAAACCTTAACATCATTTAAACTTACTACTATTATAATAGTTCATAAATTAAAAGGAGATATTATGGCTAAAGTTGTTGTTTTGAGTGGAGCAGGAATTAGTGCCGAAAGCGGCATATCTACCTTTAGAGAGAGTGACGGGCTCTGGGCTCAATACTCCGTAGAAGATATATGCACGGCCGGATGTCTTATAAGCAACAGGGAAGAGACGATTGCATTTTATGACAAAAGACGCACAGAATTAGCAGATAAAGAACCAAACCACGCCCATAAAGTTTTAGCCAATCT
The DNA here is from genome assembly GCF_030577135.1 of Sulfurimonas sp. hsl 1-7. Lineage (NCBI taxonomy): Bacteria > Pseudomonadati > Campylobacterota > Epsilonproteobacteria > Campylobacterales > Sulfurimonadaceae > Sulfurimonas > Sulfurimonas microaerophilic. The sequence goes on from NZ_JAUIRR010000002.1 coordinate 455,987, forward strand.
CAAAAACAGATACAAAGATGATCTAGCCATAATCACACAAAACGTAGATAACCTTTTTGAAAGAGCCGGCATTGAACCCGATGATCTTGTCCATCTCCACGGCGAACTCACAAAAGTGGAATGTGAATCGTGCTCTCACATCTACGATATAGGGTATAACAAACTCTCAGAAGTAAATAATGGTGAATGTATAGCGTGCGGGAGCGATCAGGTGCGCCCCTATATCGTTATGTTTGGGGAGATGGCACCCGAATATGAAACACTCGATAAAGAGATACAAGACTGCTCTTTGTTAGTTGTTATAGGAACAAGCGGAATGGTTCTGGGAGTAAATACAATAGCCCACTTTGTAGAGCGCTCTATTCTTAACAATCTGGCACCGAGTGAAGCTATCAACGATGCATATTTTGACAAAGTATTTTACGATAAAGTGACCCATGTAATTGACGAAATCGCTTTTGAGATAGAAGACCTTCTTATAGAGGAGTGATCACCTCTATCACTTCGTCAATATCGGAAAAAATCTTTTGCACTCTTGCTTGCCAAAGTATTTTAAACTCCTTTTGCTCCTCTATTGAAGCACTTTTTTTTATGATCTTTTCCATTAACTCTTTTTGTCTTGGTTCTATGGCTATTTTCTCAGGAGTATATCTAACCTCTACGCTTCTACCGTTTGTAATGTTTGTTAATTTGATCTCACCTTTGATCGCCTCATTAAAATAGAGTAACTTATCCCTAGCAAAGTTTCCTGCTATTCCTTTAAAGCCAAAGCTCTGTGTAGCACCTGTGATCTGTGTGAAAACATTTGCGATCACACCGTTAACACCTTCTAAAGAATCACCTCTAAAACAAACTTTTATCTCCCCTCGTACAGGAAGTGTATCTTTGTAAAGTTCTTTTAAACCGCATAAAGCCATCAAATAAGCTCCAGCTACACTGGGACAACTATGCCCTGCACTTTTGACAACATCCAAATAGCTAAACTCTACATAACCATCTTCCAATGCCCCAAGAAAATCTGCAAGAGGATCTCTTAACTTCACAGTCTCAATTGTGTCGAAAAAGTCAGGATACTCTAATTTATTTAGTGGATTGCACATGGACTTACACCTGATTGAAAAAATCTTGCAGTAACGGTATCCATGGTATTAATATGGTTTATCAGCCAAGGCACTAAATGTTCGCTCATGTAATTTTTCAAAATATTTATATCCTGTTCTGCCTGCCATTGACGAAACACCTCATCCATTACTCTGAGGGCATTTTCATGCTCCCCTTTATGCATAGGATACGGAGGGAATTTTTTTTCTTCCATCATTATCTCTTCAGCACGAAAATGTTCAATAGTATGTGCGAACCATTTACTATAAAGGTTATCTACCCTTTTTTTATTCTCTAAAGTTGGTGAGTCCTCATATGCCAATACAAGCTCAAAAAGCTCATTAATAATATCTAAATCTTCTGTATGGGTCTCATTCATAAAATCCATAGCAACTAATGGCATATTCTCTTTCTCTATTAACATCGTATTTTGCCTTATTAAAATTTTACTTATTGTAATAAAAAAGAGAAGAATTATGATTGATATAGATCAACTAATCCTGCTATAATAAACTATGTATGAGAAAAAATTAAAAGAGCTCTATCTATTTAACTCCCTCAATGATGATGAGATAAAATCTATAGAATCTATGACGCTGATCAAAAAACTGCAAAAGGGTGAGATACTTTTTTATGAGGGCGAGCAAGCAAACTCGTTTTATATCCTTTTAGAGGGTGATCTTAAACTGTACAAAACCAATGCGAAAGCAAATGAGATCGTACTCCATCACTTTCAAGAACCTACTATGCTAGCCGAGATGGCAACTATTGAAGATGTCCCTTTTCCTGCTACGGCTTGTGCACAGATGGATAATACGCTTGTTGCGCTCATACCCAAAGAAAAGTTTTTAACTCTCTTAGAAAATATACCTCAACTCTCATGGCACATTATAAAGTCACTTACACATAAAATTAAAAGCCTTGAAAAGTCGATCAATAGAAATCTCGTATATGATGCAACAACAAAAGTGTGCTCGTTGATCGAAGAAAATCCAAATATTTTTCACACCAAAAAAAATGTGGAAATAGCTACTATGTTAAACATTACTCCCGAAACTCTCTCAAGAACACTGAGAAAACTCAAAGATCTCGGCGTCTTGGATGAGAACAATAATCTTGCAGATCCAAAAAAACTGGAAATGGTTTTAAACTAAAACTCTACTTCGCAATAACCGTTACGTTTGTATCTGTTTTTGGCTCTAGTTTCTGATGTACATTAGTAACAGGTTTTACATGTGCATCACGGCCGTAGATGAAGCTTTGCTCCTCCACTATGGTTTTATATGCTTTATCAAGCTCTAAAGCACGCTCAACAGACGGAAGAAGCAGATAAGCTATATTATCACGTGCTTTTACAAGTTCATCGCTTTTAAGTGAGCCGTTTAGATCAAAGAACTTCTCTTGGAGCTCTTGGTTGTCACGAAACTCATCCCCTGCCCCGTTAGCCTGTAGATAAAGCTCATACTCATATCTGCCGTCATCTAGTTTCGGCTCTTTTATCCCCTCCAACCCTTTTTGACTCCAATGGTACCAGTTTTTCACACCCTGTGCCTCATCAAGTTTTCTTGAAAAAACAAAAGAGCTGTCTACAGTTGCACCAATCCCGGAGTGACACCCTATACAAAAAAGTGTCTCCTCATAAGTCTGCGGGCGAAGGTACCCTTTCTTATCTTCAATAAACCCTTGATATCTCCACCCTAAACCGTTTCTGAGTCCATGTTCCGCATCACCGCTAATAGTTCTTAATCTATCCGGGAAAACCTCTTTCTCTTTGATCTCTGCTTTTGTTGCATTATTGAGTTCCGGATAAGTATTCCATGCTGTTTTTTTACTATAACGCAGCTCTTTCATTCTCGGTGCCATCACAAGCGAATTGTTGTTTTGAACATCCATATATCTAACACTGTGTAAAAACTCCGTCCCTTCAGGATAAAGCCCCGGAGCGATATGCAGATCATTATTTATCAACGCCTCTTTTGCCGCGCCGACATAGTGCATAGAGAAGTGAGTATATTTTTTCGTTGTAAAGTCATACTTGGGTGCTACCCAGTTATATACCACCTCATCTGCAACATCTAAGATACCGTTGTTGTTAAGATCAACTCCATACACTTTTTCATCTACACTCTCTATCTTTATCGACTTTTTCTTGATCAGAGACTCTACAACTGCTAAATTTATCTTATACACTTTAAGATCAAGCTTTTTGTTCTTATCTTCACGCATCACTTTTGGAAGACGTATAAGCACATCATCCATCGAACCGTTCGTCGGCCAGAACGTTCCAAGAAAAGGGTAGTACGCAAAGGCTCTCCAACCCGTATAGTCACCCTCTGGTGTTTGATCAAACCCTTCAGTATCAAAGTTGAAATAACAATCAGGTCTGTATCCGCTCCAAACTCCGTCACTGTTATAATCCCACTCATTTGGAACACTTGCCAAGATTGCATTTAAAACAATGCTCTTATTCTCATCAAAATAGTTACTTTGTCTTACATAGTGAAGCATCTCATCGTTTGTTATGTTAGCGACTTGTTGCGTACGGTCTTTAAAAAGATTTGTCCAACGGTTTGTCGCCGTATACTCACTAAAGTTGTAACTCGCTTGCAAATCGGCATCATCTACGTAGTTAGGCTCGGCTGAGTTGATATGACAAGAAAAACATGGATTATGTGCTACGTTGTTTTCATCTACTGTTTTTGTATAACACTGTGAAGATACATAGGCTGCTTTGTTATTGAGTATGCTTAGAGCTGTTGTTTTAGTAAGTTCCTGAGCTGCTATGCGGTAGGCAACAGTTCTATTTTCATCTAAAGGTTCTACCTGCTTTTGGGTTGGTTCTTCATTTGTCGTAACCTCTTGGGAACCACATCCCGCAACCAGACCGGCGACAATAACAGCTATACCTATATATAAAAACTTTTTCAACATCTCTCTCCATAAAAATATTCCAAAATATCTTAACGCAAAGAGGGCTTATGCCCTCTTTGAAAAAGTTTAACGAGAACCTTTTGCATCACCTACTGTGAAGTCAAACGGTCCAACGATACCGATAGAAGATTCTGTAGATGTAGGAGTTAAAGAGTTTTCAACATCACTAGTACTTGTCTCACCGAATGGGTGTTGTGTTACTAAAGAGAGGTATCCCCAACCGTTAATATCTTTATACCAGAATGGTGAAGTTGTTTCAGAACCGTACGGCGTAGAAACAAGACGAGTTAAATCACCTGAAGTTGTATCGAAACTCCATACAAAGTCATTTGGATGCGCACTTGTATCTTCACCGATTGCTAAGATGTTTTCACCCTCTAAGTATGTTACGTTATCAGGGTTTGCGATTCCGTTTACAGAACATGTATAACTCTCATACGCAGAACCTACAGGATATACAGCAGGAGAACCTTCAACTACCGAATGCATATTTTTTACAACATAGTTACTGTTAATTACGTTTTGAACCGAATCGTAAGCTGTTTCAGCTGAACCGTAAACATCTAAACCGTATACTGCACCACATTTGTTTTCAGCAAGTTGGATATCGCCAAGACCGTCTGTCATCCCTTTTCTTACTTCACTCATTGCTACATAAACAGTAGAGTTATCAGGGTTGAAAGTAATCCCTTCCTCTTTACGGAACTCTGTTGTAGCACCTTGCATTGCTGCATAACGACGAGTTTCAAGATATGCTGCTGCTGTTTCTTGCCCAGATTTTACTTGAAGACACTCTTTACCCATTGCAGTATTTACAAATGAGAATCCAGCAGTTGGACAAGTGTCGTCAACATTTGGAGTTTCAACATTGAAGATGTCGCTAAATTTTGGCTCAGTTGCAACGATAGTTTTGATCTCTGCATCTGTTGCGTGACCTAGTTTGATCCACATAAGATCTGCCGCACCTGCACCAACGTTTGAAGTTTGGATCCATTTAGCAGCGTAAAGTGTACCTGCACTAAGATTTTTTGCAGTGTCTGCTACATACATATAAAAACCAACATTTGTCCCGTCATCTGAAAGGTAAGCAGTTTTTTCATCAGGCATTACATATGCTAATTCCCAAGCTGCACGTCCCATACTAAAGTGTTTTGTATAAGAGAATGACGGTGTCGCTGTTGCACCTGCTACAGTTACTTCAGGAATCCAACCATAGAAATACGGGTTGTTATTGTTAGCCGTATTAGCGTTGTTTTCATCTTTCCAGTAGTATTTTGTAACTTCGTCGTAGTACTTATTGCCAGTTAACATTGTTGTAGTGTTAAGATCAGCCTCTACTGCACGAGCATTTGGTTCATACTCTTCAGAACCTAAGTGTGAATTCCAAGGTGTAGTTACACCTGCACAGTGTACCCAGCCACCGTAACCTTCTTTTTGACTGATATATTGAAGAGAATCTTTTTTCACTGCAAGTGCACCAGTAGTAGCATTTTGCTCTAACTCCATACCATACATAGCACCCACTTCACACTCGAACTGAGATACCATAAAGATACGACCGTCTTTTTCTAAAATAGATGAGTGATCAAGCCCAGAACCAAGTCCTGCATTTGTACCGTTACAGATATACGGACTTCCGTCAGTAAATGTCATAGCAACGTCATTATGATCTTTTAATAAACCGAATGTTTCACCGTTGTCTGTATCTGTCGTAGCCATAAGTTCCGTAAAACCTATAGTATCTGTGATACCGTCTGCATTGTTTGTAATCTTTGTAGTTGAGCGAATAGAAGTTTTCTCAAGATCCGTTACCGGTGCACTAAGTTCTTCAAACTCCCACTTTACAAAACTTGCACTTTGACCGTCAACACCGTCAGTACCGTTTATTCCGTCAACACCATCGTCACTGCTGTTACACGCAGCAAAAGAAACTGCTAAAAAGGCTGCTGTAATAGCACTAATTATTGTACGCTTTTTCATATTGTTATACTCCTAAAATTATCGATCTTTTCAGATTCTTGGCGGAATAGTAACTCCCAAATATTTCATAGATATTTCGATTTGATTGCGAAAAAGAAGCAAATTGAGTACATTTTGGTAACTTGAAACCTTATAATTTATATATAATTTCTCTACGTATAAATTAAACTAATAAAGAGTAATAATGGATAAAAGAGAATTGTTTCATACGAAACTTTTAGAGCTTGCTGACGGGAGTTATGATGTCTTTTACAATAACAAACGTTATCTCCTTTCAAAACAAACACAACTTGGCGGCAAGCTTATAAAACTCTACGCCAAAGAACTTGGAGACAACGATTTTATAAGTCTTAACTACTACAACATTGACAAACCACTCCTCAAACCATGTGAAATGGCAGAAGAAAAAGTGATAAATTTTGTACTGGATTTGGAAATATAATCAATCTAGTTTCTCAATCTCAAATGGAAAATAGTTGTAAAACTGCGGCATGTAATAAATTATACTGTTATTCATATCTTCTCTAACTTGCAGAGGATTGTACGCAGTATATGCACTCCACTCTGTAACCCTGCATTGACCATTATAGTTAAATCTGGCACGTACACTCCAGAAGTAAGTAATATCTTCTTCAAGCTTCTTTTCCACCTGATGCCAATTCTCTTTCAGACCATTTCTTGCGTAGATACATATACCATTATGTTGATAGATTTTAAAATCGTATACAACATCACTGAAATTCTCTTTTGAAACAAGATCATGTTCCCATGGGAATGCTTCCCATTTGAAAAGAGGTTTTTCCTCTTCAACCTCCACAACTACCTGGAAAGAGTAACCTCCATTAGGCAATGTTAAAGCACCTCCCATTGCACCCCAACCGGTAAAGTCTAATTCAGGCTCTTTAGGTTGTAACATATAATAAGGAACATTCCGTCCCCTTTCAATTGATGTAATTTCATCAGATAATTTCGGATAGTAAAGCAATAAATATTCATCAACGAGCGCTGAAGTTACTTGTTCTATCAAGACTTTATATTCCTCTTCTAGCACTTTAAAATTGTTAATAACCCATTCTTCATATGGATGGATGTTTGATGAAAACGTAAAAGATATTTTGGCAAGTTGTTCACTGTTCTTGGTATTAATAAGCCTGCTATCTACCTGTAAGGTCATTATAACCGGTACATCTGCAATAGCTAGCTGTCTGAAATAGAGTTCAACATCATCAACTTCAATAATTTTATCGATCCCTTTTGTAAACAGTGTCGCATAATTGATTTTTTTTGTAACATTACTATCCAAAATCTTGGTATTGACAGCATTTTCCTGCATGTAGGAAATCAGTGCGTCTTCCAGATTCTTTGTTATGTTTCCATATTGAATTTTCGACTGAATTGTACCGTGTCGTTCAGTTGTTTTTGAAAACTGATACCCTTCGATTGCACCGCGTGTTGTACCATATGTCAAACCTAGTGTCGGGCAAATGATGGGAGAAAGAAAAAAGAAAATACCTGCAGGAGCTGGTGCAGCTAATGAACGAGGTGCCTCTTTAAAACATTTAGAAGTTGTATCACCGAGTCCTGCTCCAAGTCCTACATTGATATTGTTTTGAATTGAAATATTGTAATCGTGTATTACCACTCCTACTTGAGTATAAGGAGGAATATTATGTTCTCTGGTCTGAGGTGACTTTGCACAGCCTTGGAAAAGGAATGTGACTAAAAAGGTTAAAAGTAAAGTATAAATTCTCATCAAGCTGTACCTCTTTTTTTATTATAACATACAGGTATAAGAAGATAATTTGATTTATTAAATCTATGAAAGTTATATGATGGTGGACAACGAGGGATTCGAACCCTCGATAGGTTGCCCTATACTCGCGTTCCAGGCGAGCGCCTTCGACCACTCGGCCAGCTGTCCACTGTAGTAGAAAGCGCATTGTACAGTTATGTAGCCCAAAAGTGACTTAAAAAAAGAGAGGGGTAGAACTTTTACATTCTACCTTTGCCCATCCCTTGACCTTGACCCATACCTTTTTTCATTCCTTGGCATTTACCCATACCTTTTTTCATCCCTTGACCCATTCCTTGACCTTGGTTTTGGCTTTTACCCATACCTTTTCCAGGTACAGTATTGAAACGTTGTTTTTGCTCTTGAGACATCGTCTGGTAACGATTTTGAAGTTCATTATGAAGTTGGTTACGTTCTTGTTGAGTTTTAGGTGTCCCTCTAAGGTCTAATAACTCATCTGTACTCATACTACCGTAGTTAGCAGCAAATAAACTCATTGAACCAAATAACATTGCAATTGCAATAACTTTAAAACTTTTCATGATAAATCCTTTAGAATAAATTTTCTACATTCATTATAACACTTTTTCTCAAAATAGGTTTTAAATCTTTTTTTTGTCTCTTTTAGATATCATACGAAAAAATTAAATAGGACATAGTTTGTTAAGTTTTTCAACCTTTTTACAACTCTTAAAAGAGTCTTTTAGAGACCTTTTACCTATCATTCTCGTGATTATGTTTTTTCAACTTGCAATCATCCAAAGTGTACCTGAAAACTGGTTAGGTACAACGATCGGACTTGCAATTGTAGGTGTCGGTCTTGCTATATTTTTGCTTGGACTTGAAGTGGGAATATTCCCTGTCGGTGAAGGTTTGGCGAGTGAATTTGCCAACAAAGGTTCCACATTTTGGATCATGATCTTTGCTTTTATGATCGGTTTTGGTACAACGGTTGCAGAACCTGCTCTTATTGTTATCGCTCAAAAAGCGGCTTCGATCAGTAATGGGCGAATAGATGCTACGACACTTAGAATGGTAGTGGCATTTTCAGTCGGTTTTGCGATCGTACTTGGTGTTTGGAGGATTATAAAAGGGCATCCGATCCACTACTACATCATCTCAGGTTACATTCTAGTAGTTGCGGCAACTGCTTTTTCACCTGCTGAGATCGTGGGACTTGCATACGATCTAGGCGGTGTTACAACTTCAACGGTAACAGTTCCGCTTGTTGCGGCACTCGGGATTGGTCTTGCTTCAAACATTAAAGGGAGAAACCCTGTTTTAGACGGGTTTGGACTGATCGCATTTGCATCACTTACCCCTATGATCTTTGTACAGTTTTACGGTATCGTAGTGTATCAGTTTGTAGATTCCGTAGCACAGATCCCTACAATTGCACCGATCACCGACGCTGCTGCAACCGTTGCTGCACAATATAACTTTAAAATCCTGGATGTCCTTAAAGGTCTAATAGGGGTAATGATAGATGTTCTACCAATCTTAGCAGTTATTCTGTTTTTCCAATACGCGATCCTCAAAAAACCTATTGATAACCTCAAAGAGGTGATCATCGGTTTCGGGCTTGTTATCATCGGTCTTGACGCTTTCATCGTCGGTCTTGAGATGGGTCTTTTCTCGGTAGGTGAAACTATGGCACTTGAACTTACAAGATATGACAACAACGTTATTATCTACTCATTCGGAGCGCTGATCGGATTCTCTACAACTATGGCAGAGCCATCGCTTACGGCTATTGCAAGAAAAGCGAAAGAGATTAGTGATGGAAAGATTAATGACTATGCTTTACGTGTATTTGTTGCGATCGGTGTTGCGATCGGTATCTCTTTAGGGGCATACAGAATCGTTGTAGGCGGCGAAATTGTGTACTACATTATGGCAGGATACCTGTTTGTTATAGTACTTACTTTCCTTTCACCGAAGTACATCATCCCTGTAGCATACGATAGCGGCGGGGTTACAACTTCAACAGTAACGGTACCGCTTGTTGCGGCACTCGGTCTTGGACTTGCGACAAACATAGAGGGGCGTGACCCGTTGATCGACGGGTTTGGACTGATCGCATTTGCATCACTCTTTCCTATGATCACAGTTATGCTTTACGGTTTTGTAACGGAGCAAATGGGTATTCGCGGTGAGCGTGAAAAGGAACGCATCCACATCAATGAACTTCGCCACGCTTTAGAAGATGCTAATAACATGGGACTCTCAACTGTAAGTATTCATGGCACTGATAAACGTCAATCTTACAATATCCCTTTTTCAGCGGTACACGTTATAGTTCCGAAAAACAAAACGGAACAAGCTCTGCAGGCTGCACGAGATGCAGGTGCCAGAGGTGTAACAATTATGAGTGCGCATGGTATGGGACTGGAGAAGATGGAGAATTTTTACAACCGTCTTCATAGTGAAGAGACAGATTCTAACTTGATGTTTATCACACCGACGAAAAAAGTGGATGCTATTATAAAATCGATTATGGAAGAGCTTGATCTGGTAGGTTCAGGTGCAGGGATAGCTTTTTCGTATCCTATCTCACATATGAAAGGGATCTCTTTAAAACAAGACGATCTCTAGTGTAGTTTTTAAATCAAGAAGTACTATTTACTTCTTGATAAGATCGCTGTAATCATATTTTAGGGGATCAATATAGATTTTTTTCCCAACTCTTACAATTCTTTCATCTTCAATATCTTTAAATTTCAGAGTAATTTTTTTCATTTTTTTCTCAGATATTTTAAGTGATTTGAGATACTTTTTAAGTGAAACCAATTCACTTGGAGTCTCCTCTTCGATCTCCGCTTCAAAAGTGTCACTTTGTTCAATCGCTTCAGGTTCTTCAGATGGTGCGGCACTTAACATGAACTTTGAAGAGAGTGTATGCAAAATGTTTTTGAGTTGCTCGTCTTTCTCTTTATAGATGCGTTCTAGCTTCTCTTTCTCTTCTATAAGCATCTGTTCTTTTTGATCACGCAGACTTCTTGTTTCACCCTCTAAAGTGTCTACACGTTGTTGCAGTTTTGCGTTTTGCTCTTCAAGGTATTTATAGTATCTGTCATTACTAACCGGCTTTGCGGCTGTAGCTCTTTTTTGCGGTGCTTTTGTCTGCTCATCGACTACAACAAGCTTTACCCCGTTTTCTACAACACTTTGAATTGAGCCGCGTCTTATTCTATTGTGAATAGCCTCTTTAGAAACTCCAAAAAACGTTGCTGCATCCTCTACACTCATCTTTTTCATTACGATCCCTTATCTCATATTTTCAAATTTTAACGGAGCTTCCCACTCACCTTCACGGATCATCGCCATAACTTTTTGCAGGTCATCAATATTTTTTGCTTTAACGCGGATGCTGTCACCCTCGATCTGAGCATTCACTTTTAATTTCATCTTTTTAATGTCAGCTGTTATTTTCTTTGCCTCTTTAGACTCAATGTAATCAACCACTTTATAAGTCGCTTTTCTAGTCCCGCCGCTTGCATCTTCAACGCGTAACTCATCTAATACTTTTGAAGAGAGCCCCTGTTTTAAAAGTTTTTCAATCACTATATCTTTGAGCGCATCAAGTTTGTTGTCAGATGAAGCTACTAACACTAACGCTTTTTCTTTCTCTTTGTAGTTAACCTCGTATGTAGTCCCTTTGAAGTCATATCTGTTTGAAACTTCACGATCTACTAAATTTATTGCATTTTTAAAAAGTTGAACATCTACTTTTGCCGTTATATCAAATGAATGTTCTTTTGCCATCACTAACCTTTTTTTATGTTAATTATAACATACATTGTTTGTTAGCCAAGGCTATGGAGTTGCTTAATTTTTGTTACGTAACGTAACTATATAAGTTTTATTTATAAATAGTTACAAAAATGTAAGAACAAATATGTACGATATGATATAAATAAGTATATTTTGTTAAAAAAGGATGGAATATGGATCAAGCAAAAAAGTACTTCAGTAAGTATTTTATAGATATCTATAAAATACACTATGCTAACTTTGACGGCAGAGCAAGAAGGCAAGAGTTTTGGTTTTTTGTACTGTTTTATTTTATAGTATCTTTTTTAGTCGGTTTGTTAGATGGTCTTATTGGTTCTGAAATAGACTATGTAATCTACTCGGCAGGATTATTCGGAACTATTTTCTCTTTAGCTTCGTTTATACCTTTTCTGGCTTTAGCGGCAAGAAGAATGCATGACATAGATAAAAGCGGCTGGTGGCAACTAATACAAATCATACCTGTTATCGGTTGGATCTGGTTCCTTATACTCACAGTTTTACAAGGGACTATGGGTCAAAACCGTTTTGGTGCAGATCCGATTATAGAGACACCTGCTCCGGTAACTGTTACTGTAGAGTAACTGCTCAAGCCCTAGAAACTAGGGCTTCCGTCAAATCCAAATCCTCCGTCAAAGCCACCGCCAAACGAACCGAAATTAGGATCGCTATAACCAAACATACTTGATCGAACTCTCAGTTTTTCGATATCGGCTTTAGATGAAATATTTTGCGGGCACACAACTGTACAGTTATTGCAAAGTGTACAATCCCAGATCCCGTTTGTCTGAATAGTCTCTATTTTTTCTGCAGCATCATTTTCACGTTTATCACTTACATACTTCCAAACACGTGTAAGTGAAAACGGTCCTAAAAACTCACCGTTAACTGCATACACTGGACAAGAGGAGTAACACGATCCACATAAGATACAATCACTTTGCACCTCGTTGATCTTCTCCGCTTCATGATCAAGTACAGCTTCGTCATTAAAACTTTTGATCCATGCTTTTGCTTTTACGTTCATCTCATATGATTTGTCCATATCTACAACAAGATCGCGAACTACAGGCATATTGTTAAGCGGTTCTACACTATCTCCGTCTTGAACCTTGTATGAACACGCCAATACCTCTTTTTCATTTACTCGCATTGCACAGCTTCCGCAAACACTGCTGCGGCATCCGCTTGAAAAACTGAGTGTATTATCGATCTCACGTTTAATCTTATTCAACGCTTCTAAAAGTGTATATGAGCCATCTTCGAGCTCATAAATCTCGTAAGAGTCCCCTCTTTTAATCGTTATTTTCATCACTCAGCCTCCATATAATGTGCACCGCAACTCTCATCTCTTCCAAGAGCACTTTGAATAACAACTTCACTCACTTCAACAATGTTTCTAAACTCTAAGAACTCTTGTTTGTTAGTATTGTAGATTTCAGAACTATCGCTCCAACCCATTTGCGGCAGTAGAGATTTAACCATCTCTAACTCTTCTAATGCACTTTTTAATTCAGATTTTTTTCTCACTATCCCCACTTTATTATAAAGCAGGTTTCCGATCTTCTCTTTATACTTATAAAAATCAACCGTATTTGTAAACTCTCTGTCTAAGAAACATTCGGTGTGTGCAGGCACAGATAAACTCTCCACCTCTTTTGCCGTTTTTGCAGCATTGCGTCCCGCTTCACGCCCAAACACTACGATCTCTAAAAGTGAGTTACCGCCTAAACGGTTTGCACCGTGTACATTATGGTTTGCACACTCTCCACACGCATATAGTCGCTCAACATTAGTTTGTGATCTATGATCAACTGCAATACCGCCCATCGTATAGTGCGCTACAGGTTTAATGGGAATAAGATCGTGTACCGGATCAACATTTTCATACAGTTTTGCCAGCTTTCTCTCTTGCGGTAAACCCTCATCTATGAACTGTTCTCCAAGATGGCGGATATCCAAGAAAATATCCTCACCTTTTTTGATCTGCTCATCAATGGCACGACTTACTTCATCACGAGGAGCCAGTTCATCGGTAAAACGCTCCCCTTTAGAGTTTAGCAGGTAACCGCCCTCACCCCGAGCCGATTCACTAATTAAGATAGATGAATTTTTCAGACCTGTCGGGTGAAACTGTACAAACTCCATATCTTTGAGCTTTGCACCTGCGCGGAGTGCCGCTGCAATTCCGTCACCACTTGAAGCTGTTGAGTTTGTTGAGTATTTATCATAGATGCGTGAATAACCGCCCGTTGCTAAAATAACAGTTTTAGCAATATATGTTTTTAACTCACCGCTACGGATATCTAAAACTTTTGCACCGCAGGCCTTGCCATCTTCATCTTTTAACACCTCTAATAAAAAGGTGTCATTCACAAACTTGATCCCTAAAGCGTTTGCTCTATCATATAAAGTGTGAAGAATCTTTAAACCCGTATAGTCTTGTGCATAGCAAGCACGGGGAGCAGATGCACCACCAAGTCTTCTTTGAGCTATCTTGCCGTCACCTGTACGTGAAAAACATACACCGATACTATCAAGATATTCAACAGCATTAATAGCTTCTGAACACATAAAGCGGATGCTCTCTTCATCGGCTTCACCGTGAGCAGATTTGAGTGTATTTTGTATGTGAGACTCTACACTGTCCTCAGCTACATTACCAAGAGCGGCATTCATCCCCCCTTGTGCCATACAGGTTTGAGATCTTGTCGGGTACTCTTTAGTAAGTACTAAAACATCAACACCCTCCTCTTTTGCAGCGATCGCCGCCATAAGACCTGCTCCACCTGCACCTATAATTAAAACATCGGTTTTCATATTTCTTCACTCCTGTGTGATTATAGCTACGTTATTTTATATATACATTTTAGAGGCTCAGACCGTAGGGAGGATTTGTCCTCGTAAACAAACATATGAAGCCACCTTCGATCAACCTAAAAACGTCAAAAAATAATAACGCAAAACCCTCAAACTTCCTGCAATTATAACAAACCAAACAAACTTTAACCTAACTAGCCCTGCGACTAAAGTAAGCGGATCACCCACAATCGGTAACCAGGAGAGTAATAATGCCCAGTACCCGTACTTATGCCCAAAACTATAAGATTTTTTTCCTATTTTCGATCTAAAAAGTTTTGCTTTTGTTTTTTCATAAAGGAAAACCCCAAGATAAAAGTTTACGATAATTGCAAGAATGTTGCCTATCGAAGCAGATAATAAAGCATTTGCAATTGGCATACCGTTAGAAAGCGCCACTACAAAAGCAGCTTCGGAAGAAAAAGGTAAGATTGTCGCTGCAAAAAATGCAGCTAAGGCTAAAGAGAGTTCAGCCATCAAAAAGCCTATAAACTCTCTTTTATATTTTTAATAACACCCGCAATGAGCTCGTCTCTTGCTTCAACAGATGTCCAAGCAATATGAGGAGTCATATACAGACGCTCTTTGTTTTTCACACTTAAAAGCGGTGATTCACTCGATAATGGTTCTTTTGTAAATACATCTAAACCAAAATAGAGCTCTTTTTCATCTACAAGTTTAGCAACAGCATCCTCGTTAATGATCCCGCCACGACCTAAATTTAAAACGATCGTACCCTCTTTACATCTGCTTAACTGCTCATAGTCTAAAAGATTGTTTGTCTGCTCATTTAACGGTGCATGGATCGTAACAATATCGCAAGAGCTAAGAAGTGTATCTAGATCAACATTTTTGTACTCAGAGTTGTTGTTTTTCCCGCTTGTTGAGTAATAACACACATCAGCACCGAAACAATCTGCAACTTTTGCAACACCGCGTCCGATCTCACCAAGTCCGATGATACCCCACTTCTTCCCTTTAACTTCAAAGAAAGGACGGCTAACATCCGTAAAAACACCGCTATTGCTGTATGTTTTATCTTTCACACTCTCATCATAATAACGTGAATGTCCCATTAGATAAAACAGCATTGAAAAAGTGTGCTGGATCACAGAATCGGTTGAGTATCCTGCAACATTTTTCACTGCAATACCAAGCTCCGAAGCAGCTTCTAGATCAACGTTATTCATCCCCGTTGCCGCTACACAGATAAGTTTGAGGTTTTTACACTCTTGCATTATCTCTTTTGTGATCACAACTTTATTAGTCACAATCACATCAGCATCCATCACTCTGCTTTGTGTCTGCTCCGGAACTGTTTTCTCATAAACTGCCACATCACCAAACTGATCAAATCCGCTTAAGTCCGTATCTCCAAAAGTGATCGTATCAAGAAGTACTATTTTCATTAATTGTCTTTTATTTTCTCGATCAGTTCACGAGATTTTTCTAATGCTTTTTCAACTTTATCAAATACTAGAGCAACTGCTAAACGGCGCCCTTTATGAGCTTCAGGTTTACCAAATACTCTCACGTAAGAGTTGTCAGAAAATAAAGACTCATCTACATCAATAACAGGTGCGTGAGTTTCTAAGTTTGTTTTATACGCTGCACTCGCACCGTCACCGTAGAAAGTAAATCCTAAAGGAAGACCTAGAACTGCACGTAAATGTAGTGCAAATTCACTTTGAGATTGAGTAATAAGTGTAACCATACCAGTATCGTGCGGACGAGGAGATACTTCTGAGAAATACACCTCATCACCTTTTACAAACAGCTCAACTCCAAAAAGCCCTTGCCCGCCAAGACCATCTGTGATCTCTTTTGCAATCTGCTGTGCTTTTTGTTTTGCAACTTCACTCATCTGCATCGGCTGCCAAGAAAATACATAATCCCCGTCTCTTTGCTCATGCCCGATAGGCTCACAAAATACAGTCTCTTTACCGTTACGAGCCGTAAGCATCGTGATCTCATAGTCAAAATCAACAAACGCTTCAACGATCAATTCACTTGCATCTCCACGAGCCTCTTTTGCCATCTCCCAAGAGTTAGGAATATCTTCTACTGAACGTGCAACAGACTGCCCGTGACCGCTTGAACTCATAACAGGTTTGATCACACATGGAAAACCTAGCTCTTTGGCAGCTCCCATTAAACCCTCTTCAGTTGTTACAAACTTATATGGACCAGTTTTAAGTCCCAGTACCTCAGCAGCAAATGTTCTGATGTTTTTTCTGTTCATTGTTTTTGAAACTGCATTTGCATTTGGGATAACGTTGTACCCTTTATCTTCAGCAGCAAATAAAGCATCGATTGAGATAGCTTCAATCTCAGGTAAGATATAGTGTGGTTTTTCACGGTAGATAACCTCTAAAAGAGCATCTTTATCTTGCATATCTACAACATAAGAGCGATGAGCAACTTGATGTGCAGGAGCATTTTCATACTTATCTACAGCGATAGTCTCAAGCCCTAAACGCTGAGCTTCAATAACTACTTCTTTACCAAGTTCACCAGAACCTAGCAACATGATTTTTTTTGAATTTGATTTAAGTGGAGCGGAGAATTGCATCTGTCATAACCTCTTCATTTTTTAATAAAGAGATTATAGCAAAATAGGATTAAATTACTGTTTTAATCCTATAAGTGTTTGTAAGAGTTGATCCGAAGTTGTGATCGTTTTACCGTTTGCCTGGAAACCACGCTGTACGATAATTAGCTGCGTAAGCGCACGTGAAAGGTCAACGTTTGATGCCTCTAACGCTGCAGACTGGATAAATCCACGCCCTGCAGTTGCCGCAGTACCGATGATCGGATCTCCTGAGTTGGCTGTTTGGATAAATACGTTTCCACCCTCAGTTGAAAGACCCTCATTATTCGTAAACTTCGCCATTGCAATTTGTGCAAGACCAAATGAACGACCGTTAGAAAATGAACCGATTAGAGTCCCTGATTGATCGATTCTGATACCAACTAAGTCACCACCCGTATAACCGTCTTGAGAGATCCCCGATGTTGATGATCTGCTGTCAAAACTTGTCATTCCGTCAAACTTGTTTGCAGTACCGAAAGAGAGGTTAATCTGCTGGTCGGGTGCTGAACCGTTGTTTGCCGTAAACGAGATATTTGGCGGTGAATATGTTGCCAGTGATCCGTCATTGTTAAATCTGATAGAACCTTTTTTCTCAAATGTAGGTGCTACAGTATCAATTGTAGCCGGTTCCGGAACCGTAATAGTTACTGCCCATTCACTACCAGTTGCAGGATCAAGGCTCACTTTTCTAAACTCCATTCTTAGTGTATGTTTTGAACCAAGAGAGTCAAATACATCGATAGAACTAGAGTGTGTAGCCGCATTAAACGCTTGAGAGAAAGACTTTCCTGCAGTACCTGCTTGAAGTACCGTATTCATAGCTTCCATATTTCTTGTAAAGCGTGAATTTTCCGTTACACCGCCTCCAGATAATCCTGTCATTTTCAAGTTAACATTGTAACTAGCAGCATTACTGTTTGTAAGCTCTAATTTCCCTTGATCATTTACTTTTATCTCAATCCCTGCAGCACCAGGTTCTGCATTTGCCTGATTCTCTAATGCTTCACGAAGTGATGCAATTGTATTGAACTCTTTGTCTGCACCCGCAGCAGTCGTTGCACCTGCAGGATTGTATGTATATCTCCATGCACTCTGATCTGCATCACCTGCAGCAAAACCAGTATTTGCACTACTTACCGCGTTTACACTTACATTGTGTGAAGCTGAAGCAGAAGCATTGTCATTTACCAGAACAACTTGATCCAATGCATTTACCGATGCAGTAATCCCTGTTACAGATGAGATCGAGTTGATCGCAGCCGCTTCAATAGCAGCATTTTGTGTAGCAGTATTTCCCGCTACAAATGTGAAGTTTACAGTTTTAGTACTTCCATCATCAAGATCAAACGTAATACTCTCGGCACTGTCAGCTGCTAAACCGCCTACTACTGCACCACCGGTTACCGTTGATTCCCTAAAAGAAGCCCATACACCTTGTCCGCTTTGAAGTGAGAATGCTTCACCAACTTCATTGAACATTACACCTACATCACCTGATTCAATAGGAAAACCGTTGTCATCAACTGCAGGCAGTGCTGTTGTAAATGGAGCAACAGGCGCTCCAGCTGCTACTGAATACGCAGGAGAGAAACTCTCTATTAGCGGACCAGAATTAAGATTTGCTTTAAGTACAACTTCTTGTGTAGGATTTGCAGGAGTTGTAAGTCCAGGCGGAATGTTGATATTTTCGATCGGCGCAGTTGAATCCACTTTTCCAGTTATCGGATCACGTAACCAACCTTGAGTGATAAAACCGTTGTTATCAACAAAGTTTCCACCCGCATCAAATTTAAAATCCCCTGCACGAGTATACTTATAAGTATTCCCGCCATCCGGAGAGATAATAAAAAAACCGTCACCTTGAATAGCAACATCGGTATTTTTATCGGAGTTTTGTACAGAACCTTGCGCAAAAATTCTTGTCATAGAGTTTACACTCGAACCAAGACCTACTTGCACAGGGTTTTTACCACCGAGCTGCCCTTGCGGAGCAGTTGCGATAGCTTTCGTTTGTGCTAAAAGGTCAGAAAAGTTTGCACGAGAGTACTTAAAACCGACTGTATTAACGTTGGCGATATTATTTGACTCAACATCCATCGCAACTTGATGGGATTGTAGTCCTGATACACCAGAGAAAAGTGATTTCAACATATCAAATCCTTTGTAGTCTATCTTAATAAGATAGAGTTAGTAAAGGAGTTAAAGCATAAAGTGTGCCAAGTTTTTATAGTAGAGGTTAAGCATCCATACTAAGGGCTTTTTGCATCATTTGATCAGCCGTTGTTACAGATTTTGAGTTTGCATCATATGCACGTTGTAGAATAATAAGTTCAGTTAAACCGACACCAATATCGTAGTTAGAATTTTCCAAACGGTAGTTTTGAATATTTGTACCTATAAAGTTCTCCCCGTTTGCATCTTTATAAAAAAATGCTTTACCGCTATTAGCACTCTCTTCAAATCTCGTTCCGCTGATTCTATTTAGTCCCTGCTCATTTTGGAAATGAAAAACGGCCAGTTTACCGACACTGCTTTGTTTCCCGTTAGTAAAAGAAGCAAAAACATCACCCTCTTGAGAGATTGAGTACCCTTGCAGATCTCCACCTATCGTTCCATCTGCCAAACTTGAACCGGGTGCCACTTCAGGAACATCTACAGAGAAAAGACCGTCATATCCGTTCCCTAGATTGATCGCAACCGGTGTACCGTTATTATCTATAGTAGTAATTGTACTTGATGCAAATGCTCCCGTATCATCGAAGAACAGATCTCCTGTTTTTGAAGCATACTCTATTGTACCGTCGGCACTTCTAACTGTTGCCGTTATATCGTACTGAGTCCCTGGAGGAGTTTGTACCTCTTTTTTTGTCATCT
Organism: Sulfurimonas sp. hsl 1-7; assembly: GCF_030577135.1. Lineage (NCBI taxonomy): Bacteria > Pseudomonadati > Campylobacterota > Epsilonproteobacteria > Campylobacterales > Sulfurimonadaceae > Sulfurimonas > Sulfurimonas microaerophilic. Next base: position 475,909 of record NZ_JAUIRR010000002.1, read on the forward strand.
CTAAACGAAGCAGATTTCTATTGTTTTGCGCATCAACAACATTTGCACTCACAGTTATTGTTTCATACCCGGCACCTACGTTTGCAAAAAACTTTGCCTCTGTTGTCGGCTCCGGCGGATAAGTAAGCGTTTTTGGAAAACGAAGTTTTTCTACTGTATTTTCATCACCGAGCTTTACCTCTGTAAGTACACTTGTTAAAACATTATCTGCACTGATATTATTACCCATCGTTCCAAGTACATGAAGACCGTCATTTGTAACGAGATCGGCATTTGCATCTATATTAAAACTTCCGTCTCTCGTATATACAACGTCACCGTCACCACGAACACCGAACCAACCTTCACCTAAAATTGCGAGATCGGTACTACGATCTGAGAGTGCTAAACTACCCTGTTCCGTTGACATAGCAGTTGCCTGCATCCTTACACCGTTTCCAAGTGATGATGAAGAAAGACCTGCAGATGCACTTTGCAGTGATTCTTCAAAAAGTGAAGCATACTCTGCATTGTATGCACGATACCCTACAGTTGAAATATTTGCGATATTGTTAGAAACTACATCTATCCCCGCAGAGTAGTTTTTAAGGCCGGAGATACCTGTATAAAATGCTTGTGTCATCATAGGGCTGTTCCTCCTAGTATACTTCCACTACATTATCAAGAGGTACATAGCTTGAACCAAGTTTTACGTATGTAGTTCCGCTGTCAAAACGAACAGATTCAATAGGATAAGCACCAACTCTTGTTGTATTTGTCTGATTCGCTTCGTTTTGATAAGAAGCATTCACATGATAGATACCGCTAGTTACGGCATTACCGTTATCGTCATTACCATCCCAAGTAAACTGCCATACACCTTCTGTATGTGTATCAATAGGGTTACCGTCTGCATCTTTTTGATCTTGGATATTCATCGTTGCAACAACATCACCGTTTCCATCAGTGATCTCTATAGTACCCGTATATGCATCTTCCGGAAAGTAAAGCTCAAATGTTGATGTTGAACCCTCGTCATAGGCGATAGCATCACTTCCTAGATCTGCTCTTTTTCCAATCGCTGCGATTGTAGAAAACTGCTGTGCACTCCCTAAAGAGTTTGTCAGGTTTTCAAGAGCTGTTTTTGTATTGTCTGATGCTTCAAGAGCTGCCAGTTGAGAAGTTTGCGTTAAAATCTTCTCAGTATCCATAGGTTCAGTCGGATCTTGATACTGCAGCTGGATTAGAAGCAGTTTCATAAAGTCATCTTTACCTAGTGCTGTTTTATCTGCTACAGCTGCTGTAGTATCTCCAACAGTTCCGTAAGTTGCTACGTTTTCTCCATAAGCGTTAATTGCCATAACTTATCCTTTTATGCATAATGAGGAACAACTATCTCTAAAGAGCTTACTATCTCTTCGTTTGTTTCCTCAAGTTGAAAATAACCGTACTCTTCTTGTGCATTTTGACGGTTGTGTTGTTGCTGGTGAGCATTAGAACCTGCACCACTTTGATCACCCTGCGACGTATTGCTAAAGTTTAATGAAGCATTTTGTATTCCAGTATTGTTTAGCTGTACTTTGAGATCATTTGCATTCATGGCAAGTGTATTGATTGCCGCATTGTTAGAACTCAAATTGATATGGAGGTTTTTCCCACGCTGAACAACTGTAAGATCAACTTCACCCAGTTTTTGGGGATTGAGTTGTACTTTAACTCTCGTAAACGGTGCTTTATAGTCCTCGATAGCCTGTTTTACATCTTGTGAAAGGTACTTAATCATCTGTTTTGCTTCATTGATCTTAACTTCAAAACTATCTGCTTTATTGAGTTGCATATGTTCTGTTTTGCTTGAAGTTCCTTCACTTATTGACTCGCCGCTAAGGAGACTCTCTAAACTTTGTTGAGCATCTGTTTTTGCGGTAGGTGCTATCACTTTCGCCGTTGCCACCGAAAAGTCAGCAGTAAGAGCACTATCTTTTTGCAACGCTTTTTGACCACGGAGTAAAAGCTCTAAAGTATTCTCTGTTTTCTGTTTTTGCGGCTTGTCGATCTCAGTGGTTACTTTAGCTGCAACAATCTGCTGCGTGCTCAGCTCCATAACTTTTGTTTGTGCTTTAAAAAGAGGTGTTTGTTTTGCAGTTGTCTGTTCAGTTTTTACCTGTTCTTTTTGTTGCTCTTTGGCCTGTGTAATCTCAACACTACTATCAGTCTCATTTTTTACACTTTTTTGTGTAGTTTTAATATCTCTAGTTACAGTAGATTTTGTCGAAACTTTTGGCTCCTCTTTTAGTTTCGGATCTACTTTTGTTTCGATAGCCTTAACACCATTCTGAACGCTCTGTTTTACCTCTTCAAGTGTTATTTTTGAAACATCTATTCCATACTTCTGTGCTACTTGAGTGAGCCCTTTAAGTGTTTTTGGAAGAGAAGCGATCTCACTTTTTTTGAACCCTTCTAAACTTGTAATCTTATTTTTCAGGTACTGTTTTGCTTCTTGGATGAGTACTTTAAGTTCGGAAACTGTTTTATCTTTAGTGATTTGCGGATTTAACTCTAAAGATTTTAAATCCTCTTTTATAGTTTCAAGTTCATCCCCTTGCAATAAAGAGAGTATAGATGAAGGGGTTTTTGTATCTTTGGCTTTTTCATCTGTTGCATTTTCTTTAAGAGATAATACTAAAGCACCGTTTTGCGGTAACTTCAGCTCACCTTTCTCCCCTAAGCCCTCCAAAAATGAAGCAAAAGAGAGAGTAGAAGCTGTTGTTTCTTTAGAGGCTAAAGTAAGTGGTGATTCTGTTTTTGTATCACTCTTAAGTGCTAAAGCTATCATTATCTCTCTCCATTTATGGGAATTTAGATAAAATATAGCATTTAGTGTTCCAGAATACTTAAGTTGTAAATTTATATGTCGATGTGGTTGTAATGATAAAAGTTTTACTATTTTTTGTACCGGTGTTATTGTTAGGAGAGCGGATCTATGATTCTGCTTTATCGCCAGAAAATAAAAAAGCGATGAACAATCCGAAGATAAAATGTAGGATGGTATGCGATAAAAAACTTTACAGACAGCAAGAGATAGCTGAAGCTATCTCTTTTTATAAAAGATCAAAAGATTATAAGTTTGAGAATAATCAAACAAAAAAGAAGTAGTCTAAGGGAGTTGTAGATCTTTTTTCAAACGGTTTTTTCCGTTCTCTTTCAAACTCTCAAGAAGCTCTTCAACATTCTCTCCGTCAGCAGGATAACTAACAGTAGTTGACGCTACCGATGTGTCGAAAAACTCTTCAAAGATCTCTCTTACACTTACAGCCCCATACTGATCTGTATAAGGGAGTACAAAATAGTAATCTCCATCTTTGTTAACCACTGAATCAGATGTACGTAGTACAGTTGCCAGAGAACTGTTTACCACCTCTGATTCAATCGATGAAAAATCGCAATATAGAATCGTGAAACGTTCAGCACGATTTTCATCTAACCTATCTGCTATCCCAATATTTAACTCAACTAACTGCTTGAAATTATCAAATGAGAAATGTACACCTGCCATTTATACTACCCTTACTTTTTTAAGACTAGTATATCACAATATTTTACATTATAGAAAAAGGTTTCATCACTTCACGAGATTCTAAAGGCGTTGCTGTTACCTCTTCCCCATCAAAAGAGAGTGTATAGTTCTCACCCGCTTTTGTTTTACAATAAGTCAAGATTCCACGAGTAGCAAGCTCTCTATCTTCAAGTGTTGCGTTTTTGCTAAGGAGTGCGTGAGGCCCCGGTAATCCAACTGTTCTGATGTGAAAAAACTTTTCATTTTCGATATTTTGTAAAAATTCATTTTCATCTTTATCACGACCGATAACCAGTTTTGCACCGTTTTCAAGTCTAAAGTGGCGTCCGTGTTTCATTACAGGGATATCTTGCTTCTCAAATGTATCGTATTTGATAAAATCCCACATTTTTTTCCCGAAGTTCTCATCAGTTAAAAGACATCCGCCGCCCGGAGATTCAAAGTCAGTCAGACCTATCTCTTTTGCCAATTCCATCTGGCGATCACGGCTTCTACCCATGATATCTTCGAGCTTTTCGCGATCTACCCAACCTTCGATCTCAGGAATTGTAGGAGCTAAACGTTTTGCCGACATCGGACGAAGCAGCAGTCCTTCACAGTTAGACTCGTTTAAAACAGTTTGCAGTGCATCTTTGTTTTGAGACATAGGGCGTTGTCCTAAAACCTCACCGCTAATTAAAAACGATGCACCCTCATCTTTCATAATTCTTTTTGCCACTTCAAACATCTTTGCGTGACAGTCAATACAAGGATTAAAATGTTTTCCATAGCCGTATTTAGGATCAAAAAGTACATCTTGCAGGTACTCGTCTTGAATATCTACAATCTTAAACTCTGCACCAACTTGACGACACATATTTTCCATATGTTCGCGTCTGTCTTTTGTGCTTCCAAAACCAGTTGCGATATTAATCGCCAACACCTCAATACCTTGATCGATGATCAGTTTCATCGCCAAAGTAGAGTCTAATCCACCACTAAATAGGGCTATTGCTTTCATTTTCTTTCCTTGTGAAGGCACATGGGTATCTTATAAAAAAGATACTGTTTACCTAAAAAATTTTCGAAATTTTATCACAAGAAAGTTATAGTATTATAAAAAAAACTAATTAAGCTTCAAACCTGACAAGCACACCGCGTTTGAGTTGTGCTATTTTGCCGCGATATTTTCGGATGTAAAACGCTTTTTGCTCAAAAGAGATATTTGATGCGGTGTTGATCTTTTTAAGCTCCCTGTCGTAGAACCTTGTCAAAAAGGTGAGCAGTTCAGAGTTGAGTTCTTCTGCAGTTTGCAGGGCTCTGATCTTCTCATCTACTAAAATAGCCATCAACTCAGGCGCATCTGTTTTATTCTCTAACGCCAAAGAGAATTCACGTGAATGAAACTGTAACATTGAAGGCTCGATTACATCCAGTACACTCTCTATAAATTCCGGTCTCTCTAAAATAGTTTTAACGAGGGAAAGCTCCCACACATCTCTGTGAGTGTTTTTTTGTACTAACTCTTTTTGGGAACTGTTTGTTTGGTTTGTTATCTTTACAAGCGAAGGTGATACGCCAAGTCCGCCAAGGCGCGAAGCGAGGTAAGTTTTATACTCCTCTTGTAAAATCGGTGACAATGTTTTTAGGTAAGAGATACCTTCGGCCATACAGCTCTCTTTTGCCTTTGGATCTCTTAGATCATATAATGAAAGAAGCTCATCCAAGACAAACTCTATAAACGGTTTTGGAGAGTGAAAAATATTTGAAAGTTCATTGACACGCCCCTCTTTTACCATATCTGCCGGATCAAGCCCGCCCTCAAATACAACAACACCGCCGTTAAAGCCTGAGGCACTTAAAAGTTTACTTGCTTTAAGGGCTGCTGCACGACCCGCTTTATCCCCGTCGTATGCCATGATAATACGCGGCGTTCCTTTACGGAGCATAGGCAGGTGTTCAGTCGTAAGCGCTGTTCCAAGTGTTGCAACCGCATTGTCAAACCCCGCTTGATGGAGCATTATTACATCCAGATACCCTTCAGTGATGATGATCTCCGCTTTTTTATAGATCGCTTGTTTTGCAATGTTATAAGCGTATAAAAGGCGAGACTTGTTAAAGTACTTAGTCTCCGGTGAGTTTACATACTTTGCACTGTGTCCGGTGATCGTACGTCCACCGAAACCGACAATACTTCCGTTTGCAGAGTAGATCGGAAAGGTGATACGCTCGATAAAACGTGCAAATGTCTGGCGGCGTTCTGCATCATGCCCAACTACACCAAACTCTATCGCTTCACGAATATTAAACTGTTGCGATTGCAGATAATTGATAGTCTCGTGAGATTTAGGAGCATACCCAAGTCCAAACTTCTCGATACTGCTCTCATAAATTCCACGCTCACGGAGATAACTCATAGCAGTTTGATTGTGAGAGAGAAGGTTTTGATACCACTCGTTGAGCTTTTCCATCAGCTGCGAGCGCGGTTTGTTTTGTTTGTTATCGGTATATGTCAGTGTAAAGTTATAGCTTCCCGCGAGTTTTTCAATCGCCTCTGGATAGGTGAGTTTTTCGTACTCCATTACAAACTTTATGCTGTCTCCGCCGGCTCCACATCCAAAGCAATGATAGATCTGTTTTGCCGGACTCACTACAAACGAAGCTGTTTTCTCATCGTGAAAAGGACACGGTGCTTTAAAGTTAGCTCCTGCTTTTTTCAACTCGACATAGCTACCGACAACATCAACAACATCAAGTCGTGCCTTTAAGGCTTCTATGGAATCTTGGGAAATCATAAAAGGATTATAGTCAAAACTGTTTTAAAATCTCATATGATTACACCCTTTTGTTTTATTTGCACAAGAAGCAAAAGTTGTTATATTTTAATTAAATATCAACATTTATTAATTTTTCTATTGCTACAATTTGTACGAACTAAATAAAAAGGGATAAAAATGAGTCAAATACCTATACAAGTGATTAGACTGGGAGTTGTTGGTGCAGTTGTCGGGGGAGTTATTGCATTTAAAACAATAGCGGCAAATGCAGCAGAGGAAAAGATCGATAAAGCGATCAGTAACCTTGGGATACCTAAAGAGAAAATCTCTTACGATGTATCTGTTGATCTGATAGGTCTTTCAACGCGTATAGAAGATATTGAGATGAAAATATCCGATAAAGAGAGTTTTAAAATTGACGAGATAGTGATCAACGACATAGATACAAAACATGAAGTGCCTGAGTACCTGGATGTTGAGATCAACGGTATGCACAACGATGCCAAAGCTCTTAAAATGGTAGACAGAAGTTTATACAGAGCACTTGATTCACTGAAAAAGGATGAGTTTATTACAAACTTTGCACTCAACTACAACTTCGATAAAGAGGCTAAAGTCTTGAGTCTTGAAAATTTATCTTTTGATATTGAAGATATGGGTGCACTGTCGTTAACAACGCAGTTTCATAATGTAAACTCCGTAACAAATGCAGCGATGGGATTTAACTATGCAAAACTTGGAAAATCATCAGTGACATACAAAGATGATTCTCTTGTAAATACTTTAGTTTCTTATAATGCTAAAAAATCAGGAAAAGATATAGAGCAGTTCAAAGAGAAAATCTTAAAGAACCTAGACAGAGATATCCAAAGAGCTGAAAAAAGGGAACAGGAACTTGAAGTAAAAATGTTAACTGCGATCGCAGAATTTGTTAAAGACCCGCAATCTATAGAGTTCTCTATGGAACCGGAACAGCCGATCAGTCTTAACAAACTCACAAAAAGATTTACAAAAGAAAATACATTAAAAACACTGAACTTTGATATAAAAGTTAACTAGCTATTTTTCTCGTGATTATGGGCTTAAAAGTAAAATACAATACAAAAGCCCATAACACAATACTAGAACCTATCTCTATAATTCCCGCTTCTTCATCAAGATGGATCATCTCTTTAATATCTACACCCTCTAAAATATAATCTAAACCGATTCCAAATACTACAGATCCTACTACTATGGTTCCAAGATAGATAGCCAGCGTTGTTTTTCCCAGCATCTCTTTTACTACGCCGATTGTCACAGTATTTGTCGCTGGACCTGCACTTAAAAATACAAATGCCGCACCCGGTGATACACCTGCTAACATAAGCCCCGCTGCGATTGGAAGCGATGCAGTTGCACAAACATACATAGGGACTGCGATTAAGATCACTATGATGTATGAGAGCCAAGAATATGTAAGTAGTATCTCACTCAGATTTTCAGGAATAGCTACCGTGATCAAAGCACCTAATAAAAGTCCTATCAATAATGGTGATGAAATATCTCCTAAAAGTGTGACAAAGGCATATCGAAACACACCTTTAAAAGAAAACTTTTTACCCTCGCTGCTGCAAGATGAAGAGGAACAGCAACTCCCGCTGCTGCAACAACTCTCACTCTCCAGAGTTTCTTGTTTTGCGATCTCTTTTTTTGTATAGAAATTTGCTATAACTCCGGCAATTATAGAGATAATAACGGATGTTATAACTCTATAGATTGTAAATGCCCAGCCAAACATTCCGTAAGTCGCAAGAATAGAATCAACTCCCGTGATCGGTGTCGAGATCAAAAATGAAAGTACTGAGCCGTTACTTGCTCCGCTTTTTTTAAGTCCTGCAGCCAAAGGGATAACACCGCATGAACATACTGGCAGCGGGATCCCAAACAATGCCGCTTTAATCACTGAAAAAAATGAGTTATTCCCCAGATGATTTTTTACTATGGTATCGGGTACCATTTCGTGTAAAATCCCTGCAAATATAAGCCCAAACAGAATGTATGGAGCCATCTCATTACTCAGATCAAATAGTGTATTAAAAAACAGTGTGAGAAACTCCATCGCGAAAAACCTTTAAAATTTTATGCTAAAATCCCATTTTATAGCAATCTACTTTGAAAACATATTAATTAAATTATGCAAATAACCAATAAAGGATCTATTTATGGATATATCGGTGTTCGATTTTTATAGCAAACTGGAGCAACCTGCCAAAGATTTTCTCAAAATGAGGCTCCATCCCGTTGAAGCACCGGCAGATACACTTCTGTTTAACCAGGGTGATATCTGTGACAGTGTTTTGTTTTTAACCTCCGGGGAGATAAAACTAACGAAACAAACAGATGAAGGAGAGGAACTGCTCTACACACTTCAACCGGGACAACAGTGTATTGTAAACACCGCTTCGACACTCTCTCAAACCCCTGCTATCGCAACTGCAACAAGTACAACAGAGATCACGGGATATATTTTAGATATGTACTCTTTGCAAGATTTGACAAAAAGAAGTGAGCCCTATATGAACTATATTTTTTCGATCTATACGCTGGATTGTAAAAGCTAGTTTGTCTTTTAGGCTTTTTTTAGTTATAATTCCAGTTCAAATTTTATACAGAAAGTGGGTGATGTGATATGCCAGGTATCGTACTACGCCAAGATGATAATTTTGATGCAGCTTACAGACGTTTCAAGAAGCAGACTGACCGTAACTTAATCGTTACAGAAGCTCGTGCTCGCCGTTTCCACGAAACAGAAACTGAAAAGCGTAAAAAATTCAAAATTGCATCTCGTAAGAAAATGCTTAAACGTCTTTATATGATGAGACGTTACGAATCACGCCTGTAGAGTTTAGCCCTTTGGGGCTTGCTCTCACTCTTTACTTCAAAAACCTCTAAAAATTCAACCATATAGTTTAGCAAACGGATCCCAACTTGGATCACTGTGCCATTCATACTCAACTTCATTTGCAATCGCTAAAGCTTCTTGTGTACCCAATATTTTACTTATAAGTCCAAGTGTCATATCCATACCTGCTGAAATGCCTGAAGATGTAAAGTATCTGCCGTCTTCAACCCAACGAGCTTCTTTTTTCCAGAGCACTTGCGAACCTTGAGATATCACCCAATTAAAAGCTCTTTTATTTGTTGTTGCATGTACTCCGTTAAGTAAACCTGATTTTGCGAGTAAGGCACTTCCTGTGCAAATAGATGTGATATACTTTGCATCTTTTGACTGTATCTGGATCCATTCAAGTATCTTTGGATTCTCTACCTCTTTACGTGTCCCCATACCGCCCGGGATCATTATAATATCGTAATCACTGCTATTAAAATCATACTCTGCAACTACTTTTGGACCTTGTTTACTTACAACATTCCCTATATTTTGGGAAACCATACAGATCTCAAACACTTCGGGACGTATCCCATACATCTCAAGAGGTCCAAAAACATCAAGTAGTTCAAATTCTGGAAATAGTAAAACACCGATTTTAAATTTGTTATTCATCATACAGCCTTCAATTTTATCAAATGAATAATATCACAGAAAAAATTTATTTATATTTATTTAGATGTAAAGAAAAGTTGTTACAATATTCCCAAATATTTTTCAAATATAGGATAACAGATGAAAATAAAACAGTTCCTACTTTCACTTGCTACCGTGGCAGCACTTAGTTTTAGCCCGAATGTGGATGCATGTACAGGGATATGCCTCAAAGCCCAAGATAAAAGTGTTGTCTATGGACGTACTGGTGAGTTTGGAGTTCCATTAGATATTCGTCTTATTGTAATCCCTAAAGGTATTACTATGAATGGTGGAAAAATAGATGGAGCAAAACCGAAAAGCTGGACTACCAAATATGCCGTAGCAGGGGTTAACACACATGGAAGCGCAGAAGCTCTTGATGGAATCAATGAAGCTGGTTTACATGCAGGGGGATTTTATTTTCCGGACTATGCAAAATATCCAAAAGTAACACATGCTGATGATGGAAATGTTGTTTCTCCTACAAGTTTTATAAACTTTATCCTCACTCAGTTTGCAACACTTGATGAAGTGAAAGAGGGTATCAAAGATCTTAAAGTTTCAGGTGCAAAGAACAAAGATTGGGGAGGGATCGTTCCACCTTTTCACTGGATTGTAACTGACAATAAAGGAGATTCTATAGTAATCGAGCCGGTTGATGATACACTCAAAATACATAACAACCCTTTAGGTGTAATGGCAAACTCTCCAACCTTTGACTGGCATATGACAAATCTGAGAAACTATATCTACCTAAACCCTGTAAATGTCCCGCCTGTAAAGATTGAAGATATCACTTTCAGTCAACTTGGTGAGGGCTCAGGTTTGGGAGGAATGCCTGGAGACTTTACACCACCGTCACGATTTGTGCGTGCGGCTTTCTACTCACAATCGGCTCCGCCAATGAAAAATGCAAATGAAGCTATGTTTGAAGCGTTTCACATTCTCAATCAGTTCGATATCCCAAAAGGCTCTGTAGCTGCGATGAACAAAGGCAAAAAGGTAGATGAGATCACGCAAGCAACCGTTGTTGCAGATCTGAAAAATCTGAAGTATTACATACATAACTATTATAGTCGCAGAATCAAGATGATAGATCTCAATCAAATTGATCCAAAAGAGAAAAAGATTATACAAATCGATCTGCCAAAACATGAAACGATCGAAGATCTGACACCAAAAAGGTAGTTACTGTGGGGTTAAAAAAATATATCAGCTCTTTGATTCTAAGCGTGAGCTTGCCTATGGCTGCTTTTGCCGAACATAGCTCTGATGATCTTGCCAAAAAGCTTGCCAACCCTGTCGCTTCACTCATCAGTGTACCTTTTCAATTTAATTACGATCGAAATATCGGTGCAAACGAAAAAGGGGTGCGAACCACACTGAACATTCAGCCTGTACTCCCTTTTGAATTGAGTAAAGACTGGAATCTGATCTCAAGGACTATATTTTCTGTAATGGATCAAAAAGATGTGGTTTCAGGATCTCAAAGTGGTCTTGGCGATACTGTACAAACATTCTTTCTCTCACCTAACAAAAGTAATGGTGGGCTTATCTGGGGTATGGGACCAGTATTTCTTTTACCAACAGCTACAGATGAACTTTTAGGTGGAGAAAAATGGGGTGTTGGACCATCTGCTGTTTTGATACAGCAAGAGGGATCATACAACTTGGTCCTCCTTGCAAACTACATCAAATCTTTTGCAGGGGATAAAAACCGTACAGATATCTCTTCGGCTTTTGTTAATCCTGTAGTTTCAAAAAACATCCCTGGAGGATGGACTCTCGGAGTACAGCTCGAGCACACTTTTGATCTTAAAAATGAAGAGGATACAGGTGTTGGTTCAGCTTTTATCTCTAAAGTGACACAAATAAATGGACAAACGCTAAGCTTCTCTTTAGTGCCAAAATACTGGTATGAAACAACGGATAACTCTGCTAAAGGGTTTGGTTTGCGAGGAAGTATAGTATTTATTTTTTAGTAAACTTTGTAAAAAACTCAGTTTTCACTCTCATAAAATAGATATTACTTGAATTTGTATACAAAACTGCATCTACCCATTCATCATTTATTTGAAGTTTTGCATTTGTAGATAAAATAAGATAATCAACACCCTTATATTCGTAGTAATTATCTAAGCCTTGAGCTCCGTTTTTCTTGGCTATTTCATACTCTATAAACATTCTAAATCGTCGTTCCCATCTTTTGTAAGTATGTCACCATATCCTCAAACTCCTCACCGAGTTCAGAACGTATGTTATCTATATGGCTATCGATAAATGTAGGTGAAAATTCTACCTGAGATAATGGTACTGGGGTCTCAAACTTTACTCCCAACTGATCGAAACAGTAATTAAAATCTCTGATCTCTTCCTCGTTGGCAATGTCGATGGCATGTGCAATCGCCTGAATATTAATTCTCATCACTAAAAGCTGCATCTCCTGCTCTGATAAACTCCCCAGTGCATCTGCCAAGCCATTAATTATATAATCATATATTACTCGAGAGAGCACAATTTGCTTTTTAGTTTTTAATGATAATTCTTCCATACGATCACTTTATTGTTAAAATCTTCCGCTAATTTCATTATACATATCGAGTGCATAACGATCACTCAATCCTGCAATATAATCAGCTATAACACGGTGTTTTTTTCTTGTTTCTAATTGCTCGTAATAAAACTTCGGCAACATTTTCGGCTCTTCCATAAGCCCTTTATAAAGCCCTTTGATTGCTTGAGAACCTGCATACATCTTACGAACGATATCTTTATGTTGATACATCTTTTGAAACAGGAGTTTCTTCAGTTTTTTGATCTTCGTTTCAAGCTCTTTTTCATAACCTATAGGGAACTCTTCTCTCTTTTCTACTCGTTGCTCTGAATACGCAAGAAGTGAATAAACAAGATGGTTGATCATGTGTGAGCTGAATCTATAACGGAACATCTCGTCATTTTCACTTCCCACACCTTCTGCTTCAACCTTTGCAAGTATATCCTGCACTAATTCACTCTCTTTAAGATCCTCAAAAGAGATAATACCAGAATGAACTCCGTCATCAATATCGTGACTGATGTAGGCTATCTCATCGGCACGATCCACGATCATCGCTTCATACGTCGGATGACGTTCGAGATCGAAATGTTTATCTACCACTGAAGGGATAAACGACTTTCTGTAAGGATAAGAGTGCTTTAAAATCCCCTCTAAAGTGGCAAAGGTAAGATTAAGCCCGTCAAAAGCTTTATAACGCTTTTCAAGCTTGGTCACGACTCGAAAACTTTGAAAGTTATGCTCAAATCCATTTGTAAAACCGTCTGCTTTTAAACACTCATCCAAAGTATCCCCGCCGATGTGGCCAAAAGGGGTATGACCGAGATCGTGAGCCAGAGCTATCGCTTCTGCTAAAGATTCATTGAGACCTAGTTCTGAGGTGATTGATCGGGCAATTTGTGAGACCTCGATCGAGTGTGTGAGGCGCGTTCTAAAAAAATCACCTTCGTGATTTAAAAAGACCTGCGTTTTGTATTCGAGTTTTCTAAAACTGCCAGAGTGGATAATTCTATCTCTGTCTCTGGCATAAGGATTTCTAAAATCTTTGTCGATCTTATAAAATCTGTCTGTAAGCTTCATTGCTATATGTCTCCTTTTTACAAAAGCAAGCTTCTGCAAAAATTCCTTTCACTAAAGCTTTGCCTAACGGCAAGAGTAAAAACTACGCTTTTTTAATAAACTCTGTTTTTAAGAAGATTTTTGTTCCGTTTACACGACCTTCAATATGTGTCGGATCGTTTGGAGCAAGTGCAATTCTAGTAACCGTAGTACCGCGTTTTGCAGTAAATCCAGCACCTTTAACCTCTAAATCTTTCATAATAACAATGCTGTCACCTGCATGAAGTTCAACACCGTTACAATCTTTATAAACAAGTTTGTTCTCTTCAGCACTAATCGCTTGTTCAGCTAATTTTAGTTCATCCTCTTCAAGATACATCATATCTACCATATCTTGACGACCAAGTTTGTTTAGTAGGATGTAGCTCATCACTTTTACTGCCGGTGTTTCACTCCACATAGAGTCGTTTAGACAGTTAAAATGTGTCTCATCAAGCTCACCGCTCTCAATTTGAGATTTACATGTAGAACAAACATAGATACTTTGCTCTTCACTCCCGTCACTTACAGGTAATTCGATTAACTCTACACCTTCAGAACTTCCACATAATTCACATACTTCACTTCTTGCCATTTTTACTCCTCGTCTTTATCAAACTCTAGATCTTTGTTTGATACTTTTTTATCTTCTGTAACTTTATTGAAGGCCTTGTCAGCTTTCTTTTCGTCGTACGCTCTACACTCCTGCGGCATCTCGCCACCTTGAGTATTGATATTATCACACATAGTGCCTGTTATTCTAAAGTGGGAACATCCACTAAAAACCAATAATGATAAAATGAGTAACTTATACATATATTTTCCTATTTGTTTTTCACGATAAGATCAAGATATTTCTTTGGAGTAGCAGCTTTCATCGCCTCAGCCAACCATCTGATCTGAAAATACGCAGCACCACTGTCTCTTAGAGCAAAATAATTTTTCAAACTTCTAAGATTAAATGTTACCACCATATCAACTTTTACATTGTCTGAGATGATATGCTTAAATGCATCACCCACGTTACGCTTTTTCTTTCCAGCTTCAAGTGCTTCATAAACTTTTTGTGAATCACCTGCAAACTCCTCTAAAAACCCTAAAGAGCTTTTAGCAACCGAAATAGCATAAAAATCTTCCACTTTTTTTGATTGGTACAGAAGCTTCTCATACATTCCCGAGATCTCTAAAGCGTTATAATCCTCATCTGCCGTTACAAACATATCGAAAGAGAGTATTTTTTGTATAAAAAACTCTTTGCCGCCACCTTGAAGAGAGGCTACAAATGCATTGATAATACTACTCATCGTGTAGCGTGTACTTCTCACACTGATCGCTTGAAGTCTGTGACGTGCATGCTCTTGTAAAACACCACGACTCGTTCCTCTAACTAAGTATGAAAGGTTTGCATGTTCTAAGATAGAGTGGTGAAAGTAGGTCCATGCAAGATCGTCTAAGAGTTGCGATTCGTCTATACTGTTTAATTCATTTGTCATAGACTCATCGGGCAAAATGTTACGGATAGATTTAATAACATCATTTTCACTGTTTTCAAAGCTATCATAACATGTACGTGCAGCTGTTTCTGCAACACCTATACCTGTATCTTGTAGAAGTACTACCTCAGGTCTTGTGTATCTTATGCCGTAAATCTCTTCCATCTCTCGCATCCTATAACATGAATAGTTTATTTTACTATAAAAAAGCTTATTTATCCTTGTGACAGTTCGATCACGGAGTTAAGGGCATTTTGGAGTGTTTCTACATTAAGCCCCTGATCAAGAAGAAGTTGTCGTATCTTTTTTGAGATTGTAGGACTTATCTTCCCGTCAAGCCCGACAAGATGAAATACAACATAATTTGCTAAAGCAAGGTCGTACACTTCAACAGGAGCATATTTTGGATTATCGCTAAATCGTACCGAATCAACAATATCTCTGTCCAGATTCCAAAAACTTAAAATATTACTGCTTACGCGTGCAGTTGTAGTGTGCACCACTTTTTGTTCGGCATACTCTATCGAGTAGTTTTCCAAGAGTGTTTTAAAACCTTTTTCTTTCCCGCTTCTCTTCACCTCTTTAGCAATCAATAATTGCCCTAAATTACCAAGAATTGCAGCTGTTGAGAGTGTTTCTAAAGCTGCTATTGAAACTTTAGAATACCATTTCAACATCAAAAGGTAACGTTTTGTCGCTACATCCGAAAACTGTTTAAATGAAAAGTTGTATATCTCCAAATCACTAAAGTCAAAGTTTTTATGCACCTGTTTTAAAACAATAGCATTGAGATATTTTTTTCCAAGCAGAGAGACCGCTTTATCTATGGTTTTAATCTCTGGCAGATTGTAGAGAGGATTTTTAACCTCCTGCATCACCATAGCTGCGATCACGGGGTCTTGCTTCACAGCCTGTACAAGATCTTTGATCGAGGCTTCATCGCTATTGCAAATATCTCGTATACGACGAATAGAGTTTGGAAAGGCCTGAAGCTCAAGAACAAAGTTTTCAATCTCTTTGTTAGCTATAACAAACTTTCTTTCACCAAAATGAGACTCTGTTACCGTAATCAATTCACGCTTTAATTCATTAGGGCGGATAGGATAACTCAAAATATGATGAATACCTTTAATCATCAACTTTTTACGGGTAGTTGTATCCATTTTGTTTAACAATACTATCAAAGCAGTTCTAGGGGCATACTTATAGAGGAATCTGACAATCTCGGCAGATTGACTTTTCGTGTCTATAACACAAAGTTCTCCGGGTTTGTTTTTAATAAGTTCATGAAACTCCTCCATGTCACTACTCACTACAACCTCTTTTGTGTAGTGTTGTAAAAAAGAGATAAGTTTCTCAGGAGTCTGCTTTTTATCGTGAAAATAGTAAAGTCTGTAGCTTTTTAAAAGTAGGAGCGGATCTACATCGATCGCCTCACAGATCTGTACCTCGTCTAAAAGCTCTTGATCGATTGTACTGAGCGTTTCTACACCGCTTTGTAACTCATCTTCCCATTTAAGATACTGTACAAAAATGTCTTTAAACCAGTTGTGAACACTTTTAGAAAGCGGTGGTGCGACATCTCGCAATCCATTTAATACACTCTCTACTTTAGCCGCTAGCTTTTCAAGTTCATGAAGATGAAAATAACCGCTGTTCGCTTTGAGACTGTGAAAAATTCTAAATAGCCTGTTAATAGAATCTACATACTCTTTCTCTTCATCTAGTAGATCGATGCAGTTTTGGATATCTACAGCCTCATCGCTAAGCTGATCTAAAAATACATCATAAATCTCTTGACTAAAGTTATGCTTTTCGGGCAACACAGTTCCTTTTACAATACAACTACAAACTTTTAGTTTTGGCTATTTTACAACACCATCCAAAATAGGGACAAAGTCACAATCTTCGAGTTCCTCTTCTATAATGCGATCACCTCGCTTCATAAAACGTGTAATCACCTGCTTACCATCTGCTTGTTCTATAGGAGCTACCAAGATCCCGTCATCAGCAAGCTGTTCAAAGAGTTTTGCAGGGATCTCTTTTGCAGTTGCCGAGAAGAGGATACGATCGTACGGAGCATACTGGATCCAGCCGTTTTGCCCGTCATCGGTACGTGTATGGATGTTATTTAGCCCTAGATCACGAAACCTTTTTTTCGCTTCAAGGATCAAACTCTCAATTCTCTCGATCGTAAAAACACCGCGGAAAAGGTGGGAAAGTACAGCTGCTTGATATCCGCTGCCGCAACCAACTTCCAATACTCTGTCTGCCCCTCTTGGGATCAGGTACTCAGTCATTTTTGCAACTGTTAGCGGAGAACTTATATATTGGTTTGAGCCTATCGGCAAAGCATCTAACTTATAAGCATTATGTCTAAAGCCCATAGGAACAAAAGCCTCTCGATCCGTTAATGCTATCGCTTTTTTCACATACTCATCTAAACCACCCATTTTTGCTTCACAATCTTGAGCTAACTTTGCCGTTTTTGTCGCTTTTATCCTATCCATTTATCCCTACATCCAAATATCTTCTCATTACCGAGATCTCTTTTTTCTTATACTCCTGCTCTAAGCAAGGGTTATTCCCGTTTCTCTTCTCTACACCCTGGGGTGTAATGATCCCGCTTAAAACACTGCAATCATCATTAGCTGAGTCACTCGCACAAACATAACACTGATTGATGATTGCCAATGTTTGTGTCAGTGCTCTAAAATGCTCGCCGCGAGATTTTCCCCACCAAGCGGGGATCGCTATAATGTCGGCACCCTCAGTTTTTTGCCACAGCTCTTTAAAACGAAGCTCAAAACAAATAAGTACTGCGATCTTCACACCCGCGATCTCAAAGATTTCAAGATCACTGTCATCACCCTCTTGCATATACTTGTGCTCATCACCCAGTTTGAAAAGTCTTGCTTTGGCTCTTTGATGGATCAGTTCTCCATCTGCAAAAACTTTAGCCGTATTGTAAACTTTTCCATCTATACGCTCTAACATTGTTAGTATAACAACCTTGTTTTGTGAGTGTTTTTGGATCTGTGTGCTAAAGTGTGATGAGAGCTCTGTCAGTTTATCCAGGTTTTCATAATCAAAACCACTTAAACAAACTTCAGGAGCTATGATGATAGAGTTTTCTTCAACTCCATCAATAGTAGTTAAAAACTCTTCAAGATTCTTTTCGTAATCTGAAGTAGTTTTTAATGAAAGGGTAACAAGTTTTTCTATTTTCACTTTTTAAAAGTCGTCGTCAAATGTCAAACTACCTTTTGAATAGTTTGTCACATTACCTTCAAAGAAGTTTGTTTTTTGATCGTTAAATTTTGCAAAGTCATTTACCCATTTGATCGGGTTTTCAACATTATAAATTTTTTCAAATCCAACCGATGTTAATCTGTCATCAGCAAGATATTTGATATATTGCTCAACAATAGCATCCGTAAGACCAAGAATCTGTCCTTGAGTAATATACTGACCCCATTGTACTTCGAGCTCTACGGCTTGTTTAAACATATTGATAACTTCCGCTTTTAACTGCTCTGTAAAAAGATCGGGACGCTCTTTTCTAAGAGTGTTGATAAGGTTTTGGAAAAGTACCAGGTGTGTCACTTCGTCACGTTGAATAAAACGGATCATCTGCGCTGAACCTAACATCTTTCCTGAACGTGCTAACGTATAGATATATGTAAATCCGCTATAGAAATAGATACCCTCTAAGATCTGGTTTGCAAAACACGCTTTTACAAAGTTTGTCTCGCTAGGATTTTTTGCAAGCTCTTGGTATACACTCGCAATTGCATCATTTTTATGTTTTAACATCATATCTCTACGCCATAGTTCATAGATCTCAACAGAGTTTGTAGAGATAGAATCAACCATAACGGCATAACTTTGTGAGTGCAGAGCCTCTTCAAAAGATTGACGTACTAAAATGAGGTTGATCTCAGGTGATGTTACATATGGATTGATATTATCAATAAGGTTATTTGTTTGTAATGAATCCATAAAAATAAGCTGTGAAAGCGCTCTGTCGTATGCAGTTTTTTCTGAGGATGTAAGATTTTTATAATCATTCACATCTTTAGTCATATCCACTTCTTTAGGGAACCATGTGTTGTTTAACATCATCTCCCAAAGGTTATATGCCCATTGATATTTAATGTTATTTAGCTCAAAAATTCCTGTTGGATTACCGCCAAAGATTTTTCTATCGTTGACATTCTCTTTTGATTCTGGATTATATATCTTTTTTCTGTCCATAATTACTTACTCCAACTTTATAAAGTTTAAAATTATAGCTTTGTAAGTTTAAAATACAGCTTTTAAAAAAGGAAAAAATTTGTGGATTTATAAGAGAAGATTATCTCGAAATATCACTTTTAATATTTCGAGATCAAAGAGGAATTATATTTAGAAAAAGTTTATTTGATTGATTTATTTATTTTTTCCTCATCAAACCTGTAGTTTTTTGCAATATCATCGGCATCTTCCTCAACGGATTTCATTACTTCATCTCTAAATTCTGTTGCAGTATGGCCTGTTTCGTGAGAATATACAATATAAACACCAATGAAAACGACTAAAAGTGCTAATTTAGAATGATTATGTTGATTGAGAATAAATGCGAGTAGAGCTAATATTAAAAGCGTACCTAGATAGAATAGAGTATCCATACATTCCCCCTTAAAACATTTTATGGGATAAAGTATATCATAGATTTAGTATCTCCTCTAATAAAATAGGAGGAGATACTAGGGAGATTTATTTAGTCTTTCTAGACTCTCTACGACGTTCCGCTTCTGTTAAGAATCTTTTACGGATACGGAGATTCTCCGGAGTTACTTCAAGTAGTTCATCATCTTCGATCCACTCTAATGCACGCTCTAGTGACATATCACGTGGTGGAACAAGTTTAATAGCTTCATCAGCACCAGATGAACGAACGTTTGATTGTGCTTTACCTTTGATCGCATTAACAACTAAGTCGTTGTTTCTTGCATGCTCTCCAACAATCATACCTTCATATACTTTTGTTTGTGGCCCGATAAATAGAACACCTCTATCTTGTAGATTGAATAATGAATACGCTAACGCTTCACCGTTTTCCATAGAGATAAGTGCACCGTATGAACGAGACTCAACGCTTCCAGAATATGGACGGAACTCTAAGAAAGAGTGGTTCATTACACCCTCACCTTTTGTATCTGTTAAGAATTGTCCACGGAAACCGATTAGTGCACGAGCAGGAATTTCAAACTCGATTCTTTGGAAACCTTGTCCCATTGGAACCATAGATTTCATCTCAGCTTTACGTTTACCAAGTCTTTCAATTACAGTACCAGAAAGATCTTCAGGAACGTCGATTACTAGGTGCTCAAACGGCTCACATTTAACACCTTCGATCTCTTTAACGATAACTTCCGGACGAGAGATACTAAACTCATAACCTTCACGTCTCATGTTTTCAGCAAGAACAGTAATCTGTAGCTCACCACGTCCACTTACTTTAAATTTACCCTCACCAACAACTTCAAGCTTCATAGCAACGTTTGTACGCATCTCAGCTTCTAGTCTGTCTTTGATCTTGTTTGAAGTAACGTGTTTACCTTCTTGACCTGCAAGCGGAGAATCATTTACTGCAAATACAACAGTAAGTGTCGGCTCTTCGATGTGCATAGGATCAAGTGCTACCGGATTAACAGGGTCACAAACAGTATCACCAACGTCAACTGTTTCCATACCAGCGAATGCTACGATATCACCAGCTTCAGCTTGTTCAATCTCCATACGGTTAAGTCCGTGGAAACCGATAAGTTTAGTAATTCTTCCTTTTACGATCTCACCGTCAGCTTTTGCAAGAGCTACTTGATCACCTTTGTTAACTGTACCGTTGAAGATACGGCTGATACCGATCTTACCAACATAGTTATCATAGTCAAGTGTAAATACTTGTGCTTGGAAAGGGTTTTCTGCACTACCTTCTGGCTCAGGGATTTCTTTTACGATAGTTTCAAAAACACACTCGAAGTTACCATCTGGCTCTTCCATATCAAGTTTAGCAATTCCATCACGAGCTGCAGCATAGATAATTGGGAAATCTAATTGATCATCAGTTGCATCCATATCTGAGAAAAGGTCAAACATCTCATCAACAACACGCTCAGGCTCAGCTGAAGGTTTGTCAATTTTGTTAATTACAACAATTGGTTTTTTACCAAGTGCTAACATTTTCTTAACAACGAATTTTGTTTGCGGCATAACACCTTCGTATGCATCAACAAGTACTAAAACACCATCAACCATTTTAAGTACACGCTCAACCTCACCACCAAAGTCGGCGTGGCCCGGAGTATCGATAATGTTAATTTTATGGTCTTTATATCTGATAGCTGTATTTTTAGAAAGAATCGTAATACCACGCTCTTTTTCTAAAGCGTTGCTATCCATCGCTCTTTCATCATGTTGTTCATGAGTACCGAATGTACCAGATTGCTCTAGTAAACCATCAACCAAAGTAGTTTTACCGTGGTCAACGTGTGCAATAACTGCAATATTTCTAATCTTTTGCATTAGGGGTTTCCTCGTTTTGGAAAAATTTTCCGCGATTATACCTAAATTTAGGTTATATACTCGTAAAAATATGTTACAATTGTTCAGAAAATGAACTCATAATTTCTTAACGAACCACAGAAGTAAAAAGATTTTTACTCTTTCTTTTAAAAATCAAAGCAGAAAAACAGATCGAAAGTGACCTATGAAAAAAGTTCAATATCCTACAATTTTAGATCAAATCTTTGAAAAACTGAGCAGTTACGGTATTAAACCTGTCATCATCGGTGGTTTTATACGGGATTCTTTACTGCAAATCGATTCCAAAGATATAGATATCGAACTTTATGACGTAGATAATATTGACCATTTAGAGATGATCCTCTCACCTTTTGGAAATATAAATGAGGTCGGGAAATCGTTTAGCGTTATAAAACTCAACATAGACGAACTTGATCTAGATTTCTCTCTCCCTAGAATTGACAGCAAGATAGCTAAAGGTCATAAGGGCTTTAAAATAACTACAGACTCCCATCTAGATTTTAAAACAGCAACAAGCAGACGTGATTTTACGATCAATGCGATCGGTTACGATGTTATAACAAACAAACTGCTTGATCCATTTGGAGGGATAGAAGATCTGCAAAACAAACAACTAAGAGCCGTCGATCTAGATAAATTTGGAGAGGATCCGCTGCGTGTACTTCGAGCTATACAGTTTGCTTCACGTTTTGATCTGGCCATAGATCAGGAACTACTGCTTCTGTGTCAAAAAATGATCCGAAACGATCAGCTTCTCTATCTCTCAAAAGAGCGGATCGTTGCAGAGATAGAAAAACTGCTTTTAAAATCTACAAAACCCTCCAGCGGTTTTCTTTTAATGAAAGAGATGGGGTTATTTCAAATTTTTCAAGAGTTTCACAATCTTTCAGAGGATGATTTTCATAACACTCTCTCTTTATTGGACAGATATAAAATACTCGAGCATCAAGTTAGAAAAAAAGAGGCTTTTATAACAATGCTAACGCTGCTGACATCAAAGTTTAGCTCTGATGATCGCAGCTCTTTTTTAGATCGTCTTACAAACGACAAAGAGATACTGCATAAGATATTTAATGTTCACAACTTTTTACAATCACCGAGTTATACTTTGGCTATGAGGCTGGATAGAGAATTATTAAGTGATTATCTCCAAACCATAGAGATGAAAAACTTTAAAGATCTCATAGACAATATAGAACCGAGAATAAAAGGGAAAGATTTAATAGCGCAAGGTTTGCAGCCTTCTGTAGAGTTTGCAAAAATTTTGGAAGAAAAATACCAACAACAAATTGGTCGGTTTTTATTTTAAAACATCGAGTTTCTTATTCACTTGTGAGATGGTTTGAATATTGATAATTGCTACTTCTATCGCTTTTCTAAAGCGTGAATGGTATATCTCTTTATATTTTCCGTCATATTCATCAATTATCTCTTTATAAACCTCTATAAACTTCTCAATAAGTTCAAGACTCTCCAAAGAGATCTTTTTAGATTTTGAAATGAGTAAAATCAACTCAAAAGCTTTCTTCTTTTTAGAATCCATATCATCTTGTTTGAGATAATACTCACCTTTATCGTTGATAGGTTCTATCAGTCGTTTGAGGACTTCATGCAGTCCCTCAACACTAATTTCAAATCCTGTAATTTTATTGTTAACATAAAGTCTCATATCGCTAAGATTCATTTTGGAAACCCTTTCAACAATATTTGAATCAACTTCCGTTTGTTCCTCTTTGTTGTCAGATTTATTTCCAAGAATCTTACCGAACATAACTCACTCCTTTGTTATTTTAGAGCTGTCTATCTCAATGACCGTATGGACATTCCCTCTAGGCTTAAAGTCTGCAGTCAGTTTGAGGTATTTTGGCTTGATCTTGTTATAGATAACATCATAGATCTCATTTGCAGAATTTTCGTGTGAGATATATCGTCCCATAAACGAGTTTATGTAGAGTTTTAACGCTTTTAACTCAACCACATACTCATCAGGTGTATATTCAATGTAAATTGTTGCGAAATCCGGATATCCGCTTCTTGGACAAAGTGCCATAAACTCAGGTAAAGTAACTTTTATAAGATACTCTTTTTTATTTTCGTTTGGCCAGATCTCCATATCTTTTTCTACATCAAACTCACGTATCTCTTTTTCACCGTACTTCATAAAACTCTCCTAATCTTTTTCATAAAATTTTTCAACTTCAGATAGATATCTACCTTGAATAAAATCTATATTTAATTCTTTAGCTAAATTATATCCATCTTTGACTTCAATATTTTTTATCCAAGTTTTAATCCCTCGATCATGAGCCATTGCATTAAAACCCTCTATGATGTTTCTACTTTTTTCCAACTTATCTTGACGTGAATAGTAGGTGTCAAACCGTATGTAGTCAATATCAAGTTCCCGCAAATATAAAAAACTAGTGTGGATAGAACCAATTCTGTCGATCCCTATGGAGATATTATACTCTTTTAACGATTGAATGATTGCGTTATATCTGTTTGTATGTGAATAATACTCCATCTCATATAAAACAAATATAACCTTTAAATTTTTTCTATCCCGCATAAGATCTTTGACTTTACGTAAAAAATTCTCGTTTCTCAGCGATGTCGGAAAAATATTGATTGCTATTTTTTCCTCTTGATCATACACGGAAACCAGATGTTCAAAAACCATAAGATCAAACTCAACACCAAGTCCCAGCTTGTTGATAATCTTTATATATGTTTTTGGAAAAATGAGTTTTTGATTTAACCCTTTTAGTTTTACAAAACACTCTTTAAAACGCTCATCTTTACCGATTACATCTTGAGCACTTATAATGAGTTCACAGTTTGTAATTGCCTCAATTACCGATAACTCCAACTCATTTGGATCGATGTTTTCATCTTTTGAACGACCTTTAGAACCTCTGATACTCTCTTGTATTTCAAAAAGATTATCAATTAAATAATCGAGTTTTTTTGAGTAAGTAGTATCGCTGATAGCTCCCGAGATCTTCACCTCGATGTCACCCACCTTAAACTCACTCGCTTTTAAACACATCAGATCCAATACTGTCGTATAGTTTTCTTTATATCCATCAAGGCCAATGATAAAATCACCACCTTTAAGATGCCCTATAGGGTACCCTTCTATCTTTTCATCTCTCAAGTAGCTAACAATCCACTCTGCTACTTCGTTAAGAACTTTATCCCCATTTTTGATCCCGTATACACTGTTAATATCATTAAGATTATCAATACTGATCAATATTAAGGTGTAATCTTTTTTCGAATTTATTTGAGATTTTAGGTATTTATAGAGATATTCACGTGTAAATGTACCCGTTACATCATCTGTAATTTTTACGTTAAAACCGTTATATATGAGATAAAAAATAAAATATACACTAAAGGCTAAGAGTAAAACAGCTTCTATATAAAATGTAGATTCTAAAGTACGATAGTTAGTAACAAGTGTGTGTGAAATAAAAGCAACAATAAGCGCAAAGATAGGTAATCCCATTCTCAGCGCTAACTTAAAACGGTATTCCCTCTCTTTTGTTCGTGGTAATAGCATTAAACGTCTAGATGTTTAACATCTTTTGCATGTGTTTCTATGTAGTTTCTACGAGGTTCAACTTCGTCACCCATAAATAGAGTAAACGCATCTGAAGCAGCTTCAGCATCATCAATAGTTACTTGAAGAAGTACACGGTTTTCAGGTGTCATTGTAGTTTCCCATAACTGATCAGGGTTCATCTCACCAAGACCTTTATAACGTTGAATATACGCACCCTTCTTCGCATAATCTTTGATGTCTTCTAGAACCTCTAAGATATCCTTGTCAAAAGAGATATCCCAGTCGCTGATCTTTCTAAATACATAATCAGCTTCACTAAAGTGTGGTGCTGCAAAAAGCTCGTCGTTTACTAAGAGCTCTTCCATACCGCCATCAGTTTGTACAAACAGGTGGATCTCGTTTGTCTCTTCATTGATTGTGTGAGTTAGGATGTTGTTATTGATAGACTCTAAGAAAGTCTTAATATCTTCAAACATCTCTTTCGCCGGTTTTGCAATGATATCCGGATTTTCAATAAAGTGACGAATCAGTTTTACTAAAGCATAACGACGCTCTAACGCTTCTAGTGATCCCGCATAGTGATCAACCATTTTAAAGAATGCTACAAGGTCATTATGACCTATTCCCTCAATATCCAGTGCTTCAATACCGTTATCGATAAGATACTCGTTCATTACGCTGTCATCTTTAAAATAGATCTCTTTTTTCCCTTTTTTATAACGGTAAAGAGGTGGCTGAGCAAGGTACAGATAGCCGTTTTCAACGATATTTCTAAAATAACGGAAGAAGAACGTTAGCAGAAGTGTTTGGATGTGACTACCATCGACATCGGCATCGGTCATGATGATGATTTTGTGGTAACGAAGTTTCTCTTCGTTATACTCTTCACCGATCCCACAACCCATAGCCGTGATCATGTTAGTGATCTCGTCAGATTTTAAGATCTTATCTAAACGTGCTTTTTCAACATTTAAGATCTTACCTTTAAGCGGTAAAATCGCTTGAAATACTCTGTCACGTCCCATTTTTGCAGAACCGCCCGCAGAGTCCCCTTCCACCAGGTATAGCTCACAGATAGAAGCATCTTTGCTTTGACAGTCAGCCAGTTTACCAGGAAGCGTTCCGACACTCATAACATCTTTACGACGAGTAAGCTCTCTTGCTTTTTTTGCAGCTTCACGACCGCGAGCAGCCATTAAAGCTTTTTGTACAATAGCTTTAGCTTCGATCGGATTCTCTTCGAAATATTTGCTTAGTGCATCACCCGTTGCTTTTTGTACAAGCGGACGCACGTAAGTATTTCCTAGTTTCCCTTTTGTTTGACCTTCAAATTGTGGCTCAGGTACACGAACAGAAACGATAGCGATCAGACCCTCTTTTACATCATCTCCGGAGATCTTAACATCTTTCTCTTTCGCTGCACCGTTTTTCGCATTGTAGTTTGAGATAACACGTGTTAAACCCGCTCTAAAACCTGCTTCGTGCGTACCGCCGTTTGGCGTGCGGATATTATTTACAAACGATGCAAATTTTTCATCATAAGCGTCATTGTACATGAATGCAATATCGTACTCGATATCTTCAGCTTTTCCAGTATAAAAATAAACGTTTGCAACAGTTTGTTTTTTGTTCATATCCTGAACATATTGAGAGATACCGCCTTCAAAATGGTACACCTCTTTTTGTCCAGTTCTTTCGTCGTTAAACTTGATAGTGATAAATGGATTTAAGTATGCTAATTCTTTAAATCTTTTTGCTAAATATTCATATTCAAAAGTTACTGTTTCAGTAAAAATAGACGGATCGGCACTAAATTCAATTGAAGTTCCCGTTTTCTTTGTAGTACCTGTAACTGCTAATGCTTCTTGAGGTATACCTTTTTTAAATGTTTGTTCATGTATTTCACCGTTACGATGAATAGTCATATGAAGATCTGATGATAATGCATTTACAACAGATACACCAACCCCGTGAAGACCACCGGAAACTTTATATGTATCTTTGTCAAACTTACCACCGGCATGAAGAACCGTAAGAACAACAGTTGCCGCACTCATACCCTCTGTCGGGTGCATATCTGTAGGAATACCGCGACCGTTATCTTGTACGCGACATTTTCCATCTTTTGTCAGGGTTACTGTGATAGTATCACAATGTCCGGCCATTGCCTCATCTATCGAGTTGTCTATAACTTCGTAAACGAGATGGTGAAGACCACGATGTCCCGTATCACCGATATACATACCGGGACGTTTACGAACAGCTTCTAAACCTTTGAGGACTTTAATATTACTAGCACCGTAATTTTGTTCCATTTATACACTCCAAAATAGCTAATTTAGCATAATTGTAGATATTTTATCTAAAAAAATATAAAAGTTAGATTTATAGCTATTTATAAGTAAAATAAACTTATACTCTTAGGATGTTAAATAAGATAATGTTATTGATTTTTTTGATCTCTTCCCTCTCTTGTGAAACATTAGAGATCAAAAATTTTACTTTTACAACTGAAAACGATGCAGATATTAGAAGTGACAATGATTATACTTACGGTTCTGAAATTGCACTCCTTTTTTACAGAAAAGATTGCAATAATACATTTCTGCATATCCCTTTTACCGATTACAAACATCAAGATAACTATATCTCATTTTCATATGCCCAAAAAATATATACACCCAACGATCTAAAGAATGAAGGTTTAGTCGTATACGACAGACCCTATGCAGGTTATATGTATTTAAAATCAGGTCTTTACCAATCTTCTAATAAAAATCTGCATTCTCTAGTTTTTCAGTTGGGGATGATAGGGCCTTCTACAAATATGGACAGAGTCCAAGAGGTGATTCATGCAAATATAGGTTCCGACACCCCTTCAGGTTGGGAAAATCAACTTAAAAATGAACTTATTGTTCAAGTTAATTACGGGCATAAGGAGTATATGGAACTCTCAAACAAAACTGTTTTTATACCTGAATACGGATTTGAGCTGGGTAACGCTTCTACGAAAGCTTATGTAGCGGGTTTATTTAGATGGGGAGATGAGATCCCTAAAGATTACGGTTCTACCTTACTTGATAATATCAACTACAACAAAATACCTCTTGATCCAAACAGAGAATATAAAAACTCTTGGAGCTATTGTTTAAATTTTTCATTCAAAGCAAATTTAATTGCAAGGGATATCTTTCTAGACGGAAACACCTTTTTAGATTCACACAGTGTTGATAAAAATATATTTGTTGCTGAAGTGGGCTATGGAGTATCTGTAAACTACGGTCAATTTAGCGTAGATTATTTAAGAAAACATATCTCATATGAATTTAAAGGTCAAAATAGAATTCCTAATTACGGTTCATTAGTTCTCTCTTATAACTTTTAAAACTCTATAGTCAGTATCAAAGAAAAATCTTGATCCCTTGTAAGTGTCGGTTTCTCTTGATAGATGTAGATATATTGCTGCTCTATGGAGTATCTTTGTTGATATGTTTCAAATCTCAAAGTTGTATGAAGATCAAAAAAATCACTTAAACCGTTAGAGATGTTTCCTATAGGGTTTAAAAGAAAATAACTTATATCTCCCAAAGTTTCAGAGTTAAGTACTTTTCCATCATTTTTATCTATTATTTTTTCCATATAGTAAAAACCTTCCCCCATAAGCGATCCGATAAGAGGAGTGGAAACTAGATCTTGCCATGAAGGGATCTCTGCAAACGCTTCATAACCGTATTCCCATACTACCGTTGATAAAAATACGGAGTATAAAAAAGATCCCTTAGGTGAGATGCCGTAACCTCTAGCCATTGTATAGTACCAGGCACCAGAAACGGGATGTCCTATGTAATTAATTGCAAAATCGTCTTTGTCCCATACAGGACCCGATTTTACATGATCTTTCCATCGATCTCCAAGAGACTTTTCTTCAAGTGCATTTTTATCCCATTTAGAGACTGATTCAGGCATAACATAAAGAAAACCGACCGTACCGATCATTAGTATTTGAGTATATAAAGTACCTTCAACTAAATCTCTTTGAGGTTGTGTCAGCAGATTATTCACATTAATATTTTTCGGATCGTAATCGGTTTGTAAATAGAGAGGTTGATAGTTTATGTTGAGTAAAGATCTATTTTTGTAGAGATTGATCTCTTCGTGTAAATTTGTATTGTTAAGGTCTATCTGCTTACTTCCATATAGAGCTATATGGAGTAAAAGCGTAAGCAGAAAAATTTTTGTCATTGAAACTGTTTATATAACGATCGGCATTACTACTGTTATAAAATTTTCATCACTTAAAATAAACGGTAGATTACCTTCGTTTAATTTCATTGTAAATTCTGAAGAGTTGATAGAATTTAAAAAATCAAGTAGATATCTTGAGTTGATCGCTACTGAGAATGGTTCAGTGAAACCTGTAGAGATCGAGATCTCTGTTTTAGCTTCAATGTTGTCATCACTTAAAGATTCGAAAGTGATAGTATCGCTAGCGAATGTTATTTTCACATCTGTAGAGATAGTTGTGATCTGTTTGATCGAGTCAATCATATTTGCTTTTGGCAATAGAAGATTGTATTTAGTCTCTTTCGGGATAATTCTTGAGTACTCAGGAAACTTTCCGTTGATCAGTTTTGTAAAGAATGTGTATTGATTAGAGTGGATGATAAGATTTGTTTGATCGTAATAAAGTTCTATGTTATCAAAGAACAGTTTTTGGATCTCTACAATCGCTTTTTTAGGGATAATGATCGAGAGTTGGTGATCACTGCTGTTTGCTATATTTACAACTGCTAATCTTCTAGTATCCGTAGATGCAAAGTTAATAGCATCGTTTTGAATATCTATAAGAGCACCGTTTAGTTCAAACTTAGGATTGTTTGTATCAATGGCAGGTGTGATCTTTTTTAGTGATTCAATTAACGTATGTGATTCAATAGAGATACGTGATTTATTTTCATATGACGGAAACTCTGGAAAATCTTCATGTGAAAAAGTAGGTAGTTTGAATTTAGAACTTCCTTGTTCAATATGAAGCATACCGTTTCTTACTTCAAGATCGATATTGCCCTCTTTTAAAATTCTAACGATATCTAAAAACTTTTTACCGTTAGAAGTTACGCTTCCCTCTTGTTCAATATTTATATCATTTACAGTTACTAAAAAACCTATCTCATAGTCTGTTGCTTTTAGAGTAAGCTGATTATTACTAGCATTTAAAAATACATGAGAAGTTATCTGTGAAGTATCTTTTTTCTCTAAGAACGGTCCAGCATGAATAAGTATATTTTCAAGTATAGATTTTGATATAGTAATTTTCATATGAATTCCCTATATATTTTATAATTTTTAGTAGCTAGTAGTAGGTGGCAGTGAATATGTGAAAACACACTTCAAACTGCTAAATACTAGTACTTTTAAGATGTGATGAGATTTTTTTATTCATTCACATCTATTCACTTTTACAATTATATCTTTTTTTTCTCAAAACTACGAAGAAGATGAAAGTTTATTTGTAAGTTCATCTATTTTTACTTTAAAATCTTCATCTTTTTCTATTAAGTCGTTGATCTTTTTGATCGTATGTGAAATAGCTGTGTGATCCTTCATACCGAAGTATTGAGCAAGTTGAGGCATCGTACTTTGCGTAAGTTCACGACAGATATAGATACTGATACGTCTAGCGTATACGATGTTTTTACTACGCCCCTTGCTGCGGATCTCACTCGGTTTGATGTTAAGATCTTTAGCAACAACGTTTGTAATCGTATCCATAGTAAGGTTTTGACGATTCTCTTTAACCTGATCTTTGAGGACGTTTTTAGTAAACTCAATGTCGATATCAACATGCATCAGTTGTGAATAGGCATGGAGTTTTGAGAGGATACCCTCGATCTCACGCACATTACTCTCGATCACGGTTGCAATATAGTTAATGATCTCATCTGAGAGTTTTACTTTATTGATTTCACATTTTTTCTTGATGATCGCTATTTTCGTCTCTAGTTCAGGCGGTTGAATATCTGCAACTAGCCCCCACTCAAATCTACTTTGTAGACGTGCTTCTAGACCACCTATCTTTTTAGGGTGTTTATCAGCTGTAAGGATGATCTGTTTCCCTGTTCCTTTAAGTGCTTCAAATGTGTGGAAGAACTCCTCTTGGATTCCCTCTTTGTTTGAGAGAAACTGAATATCATCAATCAAAAGAACATCACACTTACGGTACTTCTCTTGAAATCTGTCCATAGTTTTGTTTTTCACATGTCTGATGAAGTCATTTAAAAACTGTTCAACCGTAGCGTAGATAACAACTTTCCCCGTATTTTGAAAAACATTTCCGGCTGCTTGCATAAGGTGTGTTTTTCCAAGTCCAACGCCACCGTAAATAAATACCGGATTGTACACCCTTCCAGGATTTTCACTTACACTTTTAATAGCTGCATAGGCAAACTGATTAGATCCGCCGACCATAAAGTTGTCAAACGAGTAAGAGGGGTTAAGTAGTGAACTTGTTTTAGTTACCTCTTTTGCCGTTGTTTTTGTCTTTGTTGTCGTTTTAGCAGACTTGAGCGTAATGCTTACCGTAACTTTATTTCCGGTTTTAATTTCAAAGAGATGGGCCAACTTATCAGTATATTTATTTTTGATCCAATTTACTACAAGTGCATTTTGTGCATAATACACCGCCAGATCACTTGAAGATTTCTTCAGATCATAATCCAGATGTCTAATATATCTGTTATATTCTAGTTCAGTTATCTCATTTTTGAGCTCTTCTAAGACCTCTTGACCAATATTCACATTTAACTCGCTTTTTTCTATATAGATGTGAATAGTATCTTTTTGATCCATAAAATAGGGTTAAATTGATGTGAATAAGTAAAAAAGTTCTATGTGATTATTAGGGTATAATTCATTTTATGAACAAAATAAATATACTTGGCATAGATCCCGGGACAAGAAACATGGGATATGCGATAATTTCACTTGAAAATCATAAAATATCTTTAGTTGAAGCGGGACTTATTAAGATGAAAGCTGAAGATCTGCAGTTTCAGATCCCGCAGATGGTTGAAGGGGTTGAACAGCTCTTTGCAAAATATACGATCGATGAAGTTGCGATGGAGGATATCTTTTACGCACATAATCCCTCAACTACGATCAAACTTGCACAGTTCCGCGGCGCTATCATGTTAAAGCTGCTTCAAGAGTTTGGACAGTTTCACGAGTATACTGCATTGCAGGTGAAAAAAGCGCTTACCGGTAAAGGGAAGGCTTCTAAGGAACAAGTATCTTTTATGGTGAAACGTCTTTTAGGGATAAAAAAAGAGATCAAACCGCTCGATATCTCAGATGCAATGGCAGTAGCTATAACACATTCACAGAGGGTGCGATTTAATAAGGAGAGATGATGAGGAGTATTGGTGTACTCGGTGCTATATCAATCGGAATCGGCGGGATGGTCGGCGGCGGTATTTTTGCCGTTTTAGGCGAAGCGGTTTCTTTAGCGCACAGTGCAACAATGTTGGCCTTTTTATTTGCGGGGATAGTTGCACTGCTTACAGCGTATTCCTATGCAAAACTTTCAGTTTATTTTCAAAGCGAAGGGGGGACTGTAAGTTTTATAGATAACTCCTTTGGTCATAACCTGCTCTCTGGCTCAACTAACTTGATGTTATGGTTCTCTTACCTGATCACTATCTCACTCTATGCCGTTGCTTTTGGATCGTACGGGGAAACTTTTTTTTCACACCATAGTGAATATCTGCGACATATCCTTATAAGCACTGCGATTATCCTTCCAGCCCTTATCAATCTTGTGAGCGGATCTTTTGTTAGCAAGTCTGAGACTATGATTGTCGGAATCAAGATAGCGTTGTTAGTGCTTATCATCATAAGCGGAATCCCTTACATTGAAACTTCACGACTAGATATTACGCCAGAGATCACTTCAAGTGCAAACCTTATGGAGATCGCTGTATCAGGGATGATTATATTTGTGGCGTATGAAGGGTTTGAGTTGATCGCTAACGCTGCAAAGGAGATCAAAGATCCAAAGAAAAATTTGCCGCGGGCTTTTTACAGTTCGGTATTGTTAGTGATAGTGTTATATGTTTTAATAGCCATAATCAGTGTAGGGACTGTCCCTGAAGCCAAGTTATTGGAAGCTAAAGACTATGCGCTTGCCATTGCTGCAAAACCGGCTCTTGGGCATGTCGGTTTTACCCTAGTTGCTATCGCTGCACTCTTAGCAACTTTCTCTGCCATCAATGCAACAATCTACGGTAATGCTCGTTTGAGTTACATTGTTGCGATGGATGGCGAACTACCGAACTTCTTTACAAAAGAGAAAAACGAGATCCCTTTTATGGGTGTTATAGCGATACTGGGTTTGAGTTTGTTTTTGGCAAATACGATCGATTTGGGTGAAATAGCAATCATAGGAAGTGCAAGCTTTTTATTGATATTTTTCATAGTAAATCTGAGTGCTTACAGGGTAAGGGATAAGATAGGTGCTAATAGGTACATTTTACTGGGCTCTATCATCTTTACCTTCTTAGCGCTTTGTGTACTGCTGTTTCACACGTATGAGTCTGATGTGCGTTCATTTGTAATTTTTGTGATCTTTATTCTGACCTCAATAGTGTTTGAATATTTTTACGGAAAGTTTGTAAGGGGTCATATTTTTCATCGAAAATATTAAAATTTTGATATCATTTCAAAAAAGGATTACTATGTCAAAATTTGAAAATGTAACAATCGTAAAAGAGGCAAATATATATGATGGAGGAAAAGTATCAAGCAGAACTGTTGAGTTTGCTGACGGTACTAGAAAAACTCTTGGTATTATGCTTCCAGGTGAATATACTTTCAATACTGCAGAAGCAGAGATTATGGAAATGATGAGCGGTGAATTAGAAGTTAAACTTCCAGGTGAAGATTGGAAAACATTAAACACACCGGAAACTTTCAATGTTCCAGCAAATTCAGCATTTGATCTTAAGATCAAAACTGTAACAGACTACTGCTGCTCTTATATCGCAGAGTAATTAATCCGTATATTTACTTATCAGTTGCATTAAACTCTCTTTTGGGAGTGCACCTGATACCCTCTCTTTTTCTACACCGTTTTTAAATACTATGAGTGTCGGAATACTTCTGATTCCAAATCTAGCTCCCAGATTTTGTTCATTTTCTGTATTTACTTTTGCAAATACCGCTTTAAGAGGAAAATGCTCAGCAGCTGCGCTGAAGTTTGGAGCCATCATTTTACACGGTCCGCACCATGGAGCCCAGAAGTCTACTATTATCGGAAGTTCACTGTTTACGATCAGCTCATCAAAGTTTGTAGTGCTTAGATCGACAGGTTTTGTATCTAAGAGAGAGTTTTTACATCTCCCGCAATTTGCTTTTTTATAAGAATCTTTCTTTGGAACATTGTTCACACTTAAACAGTGAGGACATACTACTTTCATAATATTCTCCTTTAGCTTTTAAATGATTCTATACTTTCAGCTATTCCATAGTCTGGATATTTTTTAGGATCTAATATAGCTTGTGCTAAGTAGTTGTTATCGTGATTAATAATAAGAGGTGCCAAAAAGTTGATCGTTGATTTTTCAAGCGGTTTTTGAATAATCAAGATGTTATAAACACTAACAGTAGAGTTTTCATTTATATCTAACAGCGCTTTTACATCTGTAGGAACATCAAAGGCATACTCTCTAAGGAGGTTTGGTTTCACAAGTGTAAAAGAGAGATTTTCATCATTAACATCTACCATTGTTGAAAACAACTCGTCTATCTCTTTTATCTCTACGTTACGTATATTGTCGAAACCGTATAAAGTACCTGTGACTTGATAACTCATTTGTATCCTTTAAAATTGTCCCTCTTGATATTTGAGAGTATTGGAAATTAAATAGAGAGATGAACTCTTTATAGTTGAAATATTATAGCACTCTCCAATACCAAAAGCAAATTTATTTTCTTCGTATATGATGCTTATGCCATCTTCCATATCTATAAAGTTTAACTGATTATCTTCTACAAGATTTGCAGCTTCCACTTCACTAAACAGTAGCTCAATAGTGATCCAGTCAAACGCTCTAGCTTTATCTTGTGTAGCTAGAACTACTTTGATCTCAAAAGGGTTTATTACGTCTACTGAACGTAACTCTGCACCTTTAAAGTTATCAAATCTTGAAAGAAATTCTGTGAGTCCTGTTTGTGTTAGCGGTTTCATTTTATTGACACCCTACACATTCCATAGAACGGTCTTCAACATCGTTTTTCACCTCAGGCGATTGACTTCTTAGGTAGTAAGTTGATTTTAGACCTAACTTCCATGCTAACATATAGATTTCGTTTAGGTATTTACCGCTTGCTTTATCTAGAGTGATAAAGATATTCAGCGATTGCCCTTGATCGATCCATTTTTGTCTGATCGCTGCAGCTTTAATTAAAACTGTTTGATTCAGATCGTATGCCGGTGTATAGTATGCCCAAGTCTCAGGTGAGAGTTTTGGTACAACAACAGGGATAAGTCCACTTAAGTTCTCTTCAAACCATTTACGTTTAAATACAGGCTCAATAGCTTGAGTAGTACCTGTAAGAATAGAGATCGAACTTGTTGGTGCTACAGCCATAAGGTAACCGTTTCTCATCCCTTGTGCTTTTACTTTAGTACGAAGCTCATCCCACTCATATGCAGATGCAAATAAGCCACCGCGGTCAACTAGGTTAAGTACTTCAGCGTTTGCATGATCTTGAGGGAAAATACCTTGGCTCCATTTACTTCCTTCAAACTCAGGATATGAACCTTTTTCAACTGCAAGATCAGATGAAGCAGAGATAGCGTTATAACAAACAGCTTCCATAACTTCATCAACCTTGTCAAAGTGTTGTTGGCTTCCCCACTCAATTCCGGCTTCTGCTAACATTTGTGCTTCACCCATAACACCAAGACCGATTGAACGGCTTCTCATGTTAGTACGTTTTACTTTTTCAACAGGATAGAAGTTAAGATCAATAACGTTATCAAGCGCACGGATAGCAATCGGTACTATACGATCAATATCCTCTTTTGTATGGATACGTGAAAGGTTGATCGATGCCAAGTTACAAACAGCTGTTGCACCGTCGACTTTTTCTTTCTCAACTACAAAGATCTCTTTGCCGTTTAAAGTATCTAGAGCAGTTACTTTTTTAGCAGGTTTTTCTATACCGCTGTCAACTTTGATGATCTCTTCCTCTTCATAACTCTCATAAGAACCGTCTTCGTAAATAAACTTGATCTTATAGTGGTTTGGTTGAGTATTTTGAAAGATCTCCGTACAAAGGTTTGAACTTCTGATAATTCCGTAATGATTATTTGGATTAGCACGGTTAGCATTATCTTTAAAACAAAGGAAAGGTGATCCAGTTTCAAAATAAGATGTAAGGATTTTCTTCCATAGATCTTTTGCTTTTACTTTCTCTTTGATGATACTCTCATCACGCTCTAGTTCCATATAACGTTTTTCAAACGCTTCACCGTAAAGTTCTGTTAAATCTCTTGTATCGTATGGATCAAAGAGTGTCCAGATAGCATCTTCCTGAACTCTTTTCATGAAAAGATCGTTTAACCAAAGTGCAGGGAAAAGATCGTGTGCACGACGACGCTCTTCACCAGAGTTTTTCTTTAGGTCTAAGAAGTCGCCTATATCTATGTGCCATGGTTCAAGGTAAACTGCAATAGCTCCCTTTCTAGTACCAAGCTGATCAACTGCAATAGCAATATCGTTTGTTATCTTTAAAAACGGAACCGTTCCCCCTGCCGCATTTTTGTGTCCATCTATAAATGAACCCATTGAACGAACCTGAGTCCAGTCCCAACCGATACCGCCACCAAATTTAGAAAGCATTGCCATCTCTTGGTAAGCATCGAAGATACCCTCGATATTATCCGGAGTTGATCCGATGTAACCCGAGCTTAACTGGTGTCTTGTTGTTCTTGCATTTGAAAGTGTAGGTGTAGCCATCATCACTTCAAATTTTGAAATCATGTCGTAAAACTTGATAGCCCACTCTTGGCGATTCTCTTCACGTTGTGCTAAGAACATTGCAATAGCCATAAACATATGTTGAGGAAGTTCAATCGGACTAGAGCTTCTATCTTTGATCAGGTATCTGTCATAAAGAGTTTTTACACCAAGATAGTTAAACTGTAGATCGCGCTCAGGTTTAATATGTTTCTCAAGCTCTTCAAGATCGTACATATCTCTTAAACCTAAAAGGATACGCCCCTCTTTCTCACCACGCTCAAAATATTTTTCTAGTGAACAGTATCCTGTAAAACCATTTACTTCATGATATAAGTTATAAAGAAAAAGTCTTGCTGCAACGAATGTCCAGTTTGGAGCATCGATATCGATCTTGTCAACAGCAGTTTTAATAAGTGTCTCTTGGATCTCTTTGGAAGTAACTCCATCACGGAAATGGAGTTGTGCATCAACTTCAAGCTCACTTTGGCTAACGCCTGCTAATCCTTTAACGGCTGCCGAAGTATATTTTTGTATTTTTGTTACATCTAATGGTTCTGTTCTACCATTTCTTTTTATAACTGTTATCATGAAACTGTCCTACTTTTGATTGTGATTTTTTCGTAAATAATCAAAAAATTATTTACGAAAAAACTACTTTAAATAAAGTTGATTTTATCCACTGTAAACTTTAAAATAAATGAATTTTTGACTAAATTTAGACATATAATTTGAGGTAATACTTCAGATTATGTGTAACTTCTTTTTGATAAAAATTAGTGATTATTTTTTGTGTAATTGTAGCTGTGATATTGATAGTATTTTTAGGAAAGTTGTTATTGTGATTACCTAAAGCGTTATTATTATAGTTTTGCGGGCTAAAGATTTTCAGAGAAAATCTTTGCTCCTGCAAACTATACGCTTTAGCCAAATACTCTTTTAAAGATAGCATCAACATTTTTAGTGTAGTAATCGTAGTTAAAACACTCACGGATTTGTTCTTCGCTTAGTTTGCTTCTAAGTTCATCATCCGCTAAAAGATGGTTAAGGTATAAAGATTCACCTTTTTCATTAAGTGTAGGTTTACCTTGCTGAATCTCTTCCCATACCTTCATAGCATTTCTTTGGACGATTCTATATGCGTCTTCACGACTTACACCTTGAAGTGGAAGTTCAAGAAGTACACGTTGTGAGAAAACAAGTCCACCAGTTAGGTTTAGGTTTTTCATCATGTTCTCAGGCATAACTGTTAGGTTAGCGATAACGCTGTTCATACGGTGAAGCATAAAGTCACATGTAATGAATGCATCCGGTAACCAGAAACGCTCAGTTGAAGAGTGAGAGATATCTCTTTCGTGCCAAAGGGCTACATTTTCCATTGCAGGTGCAGCATATGCTCTGATCATACGTGCAAGACCTGTAATGTTTTCTGTAAGGATCGGATTACGTTTATGTGGCATTGCAGATGAACCTTTTTGCCCTTTTGCAAAATACTCTTCCGCTTCGTAAACTTCTGTTCTTTGTAAGTGACGAACTTGTACTGCAAACTTCTCAACTGAAGAAGCTAGTAGTGCTAAAGCAGTTGCAAGTCTAGCGTATCTGTCTCTGTGAATTACCTGGTTAGAACAAGGCTCAGGTTTTAAACCTAACTCTTCCATTGCTAACTCTTCAAGCTCTAACGGTGCATGAGCAAAGTTACCCATAGCTCCAGAGATTTGACCTACAGAGATAACTTCCATAGTCTCTTCAAGGTTTTTCAAGTGACGTGCAACTTCATCGTACCAAACCGCTAAAGTTAAACCAAATGTAATAGGCTCACCGTGAATACCGTGAGAACGTCCAACCATTAAAGTAAATTTGTGTTCTTCTGCACGTTTCTTGATAGACTCCATTAACATCTTTACATCTTCAATGATAATAGTTAAAGAATCTCTCATTTGAAGTGCCACACCAGTATCAACTGCATCTGAAGATGTCATACCATAGTGGAACCATCTTGACTCATCTCCAAGTGATTCTGCTACACTTGTATTGAATGCAATTAAGTCATGTTTTGTAACAGCTTCGATCTCTTCAATTCTCTCAACTGAGAATGTTGCATTTTTTACAATTTTATCTGCATCATCTTGTGGAATCTTACCAAGTTTTGCCCAAGCTTTTACAGCTGCTTTTTCAACTTCTAGCCATGCAGCATATCTTGCATGTTGTGTCCAATGTTTACTCATCTCTTCACGAGCGTATCTTTCTACCATATTTCACCCTTATATAATATGTTATCATTCGCATAATTTTAATAACGCATTTTACTATATAGATGATGAAAGAGGGATTAATCTTGCCATTTGTAATTGATAAGTTTTTCATAGAGAAAAAGCAAAGACTATTTTTATACATTATTAAAGAGTTGGGCTATACACAAAAAGAAGCACAACGTTTGATCGCAAAAGGGAGAGTTCTCCAAAACGGTGAAGTGATCTCTAAAGCCGGACAAGAAGTTGAAGGTGAAATTGAGTTTATCCATTTCGAGCCAACAACAAAAGGACTCAAACCTACATATATAGAAAAAGAGTTTGTTGTCTTTGATAAACCAAGCGGAGTTCTTATTCATCCGCAAAATAGAAATACAGCCTACTCTTTAATCGATGAACTGAAATATCAATATGGAAAAGATGCAAATATAACTCACCGTATCGATCAAGAAACAAGCGGTCTTGTACTTTGTGCTACAAACAAAACAAGTGAGAGAGATATTAAGATGATGTTTCAAGAGAGAGATATGCAAAAAACATATCTTGCAATGGTTCACGGTGAATTTAAAAACAAGATTATAGTTGAGGCACCATTACTCAGAGCCGAGGATGAATCAGCTATTGTTAGAATGGTTGTAAAAGTTGATGAAAGAGGTAAAGCTTCCAAAACATCATTTAAGCCTTTAAAGTATTTTCCTGAATTAGATATGACACTTGTTGAGTGTAAACCACATACCGGAAGACAACATCAGATACGTGTACATTTGTTTCACGTGAAACATCCGATCGTAGGCGATCCGATTTATGGACAAAAAGAGGAAGATATAGTTCGCTTTTTAGATAAGGAACTTTCAGAAGAGGAAAGAATCAAATTAAGTGGTGCTTCTAGATTATTATTGCATGCTGATCAATTAGAGTTTGAACTTTATAATAATGTATATAAAATCAAAAGTGATGTTGATTTTGAAAAAGTTTCACTCCAATTATTATCTATGTGAATAACTTTTATATTAACTCCCTATTTATACACATATTTTATGTGAAAAAAATCCAATTTCTTTTTAAAGCCCAGAATTTAGGGCTTTAAGCTATCTTTTATTTAATCTATTAAGCTCATATTTATATAAAAAAACTCTTAAATTTTGAAAGAATTTAAAAATATTTGAAATGTGATGTAAAATTTAATTCACATATTAGAACAATGTGTGAATAATACACACTTATAAATTTTTTTTATACTTTTTGCTTATTTTAAGTATGGAAAGTTAGAAAGTTAAAATAGATTTTTTTAAGATTAGTAGGGTATTATTACATTCATAGACGACCTCCCTGGTGTGTTGGTCGTCTTTTTATACTTCGTTATATCTTTTTATAATTTTTTTCACGCGAGATCTTAGTTTTTTAATAGCATCTGTACTTGTTCTTCCATCAGATGTAAGATTTTCAAAATCATCACCCAATTGTGCTTTAGCGATCCAACCGATTTTAGAGTGGTATTTGATACCAACAAATCTCACATCACCAAAATGGCTTTTACAAAGTTTATAAACTTCTCTTATTCTATCAGCATCTGTTTTTTCTGCCATTGAAATATCCTTTATATAGTTTAACGTAAACGTTTAAAACATTTTATCATATATATATTTAATCGTCTTTTGTAGCAGCGTATAAAAAACCACCAACACCGATAGCAAATACTATAACAACAACAATAACTTCAAATATATCTACACTTGTAAAATCACCCATTTAAATCCTTTTCTGTTTTCTCTTTAAGTTGACCGCAGGCAGCACTGATATCTATACCCTTAGAGTCTCTTATAGTTGATAAAAGACCATGTTTTATGAGATACTCCTGGAAAGAGTGCATATCTTCATAGCTAGGACGCTCATAAGGCGTTCCTGGATAAGGATTAAAGTATATGAGGTTTACCTTGGCTTTTATCCCTGAAAGTAGCTTAACAAGCTTTTTAGCACTCCCTAAGTCATCATTCTTATTCTTAATAACAAGATACTCAAACATAACACGTTTTCTTGTATCTATAGGAAAGCGTTTAACCGCTTCTATAATAGAGTTGATGTTATGTGCTTTATTCATCGGAATAAGTTCTGTACGAAGCTCATCATCAACTGCATGGAGTGAGATTGCAATGTGAACACCCAGATCCATCTTCCCTAACGCATCTATCTTGTTACTAAGACCACTTGTACTAACAGTTTGGCGTTTTCCTGAGATGGCTAACCCCTCTTCCTCTTTGAATATCTCTATCGCTTTAGCGAGATTGTCGAGGTTGTCTAACGGTTCACCCCTACCCATATATACTATATTGATCTTACGGTTATGTTTGTGGTTATTATCGCGTTTAAGGTTTACTACTTGAGCGATTATCTCACCCGCTGTTAAATCTCTTGTAAAACCACCTTTGGCAGTTAGACAAAATGCACACCCTACTTTACACCCAACTTGTGTTGAAACACAGATAGTGTATTTTGCTTCTTGAATCAGTTTTCCATCATCATCGAAGATATCGTCTTTCATTTTCAGCCAAACAGCTTCTACTGTTTTACCGTCTTGAAGCTCAAAAAGATATTTTATAGTACCGTCACTAGATTCCTCTTTACGAACAATTTTCATAGGATTGATCACGTAAGTTTGTGATAGTTCCTCTTTTAAATTTTTAGGGATGTTCTTCATATCTTCAAAGCTTTGAGCATATTGGTGGTATAACCATCCGTAGATCTGTTTAGCTCGAAACGAGGGTTTAACTATTTGACTTAACTCTTTTAATGTAAAGTCATAGAGTGAAGGTTTTGTGTTAGTCATCTTTTTGTTAGTTCCTTGATGCGTCTTTTTGTATGTTCTTCTAAAAGTTGTTTTGCTTTTTCATGGTTTTTGAGAAAGTCGCTATGAGCATTTTCGTCAGTATAGTTTGTAACACAAAATACTCCACCGGCAGGAATATTAAACTCTTTTGCGATCTGCAATACAGAGAAAAACTCCATATTTTCTATCCCTATTCCGTAGTTTAAAAACTTGAGCGTTTTCTCTTTACACGTGCTGATGTAGTTAGAGCTGTTTACGATAACATCTTTAACATCTTGTGTGTTAGTAGAGACTACATTGTCAATGGGTGTGTAAGCGCAGTTATCTAAAAATGCCAGTTCAATATTTGCAGCAGTTTTACTCTCTACAATATCAAAGATCTCAGCATCACCGTA
The DNA here is from genome assembly GCF_030577135.1 of Sulfurimonas sp. hsl 1-7. Taxonomy (NCBI): domain Bacteria; kingdom Pseudomonadati; phylum Campylobacterota; class Epsilonproteobacteria; order Campylobacterales; family Sulfurimonadaceae; genus Sulfurimonas; species Sulfurimonas microaerophilic. The sequence goes on from NZ_JAUIRR010000002.1 coordinate 518,575, forward strand.
ACTACCGGCCGTTCCTATAAAGAGTAAAAATTCCGGTTTATCAAACAAACATAGTCTTGTAAGATTCATAGCCGTTTCGATAAGCCCTACTCCCATAGGTGTAGCAAAATCAAAAGTCTCGTTATTGCCGGCGCAAATTATCATTTAATGTACTCGCAAATCTCTTCTAATGGAAGTCTGTGTTTTGTTGGCTGTTCATTTTCTCTGTATCCAAAAGCACACACTAAAGAGATCTCCTCTTCGCTCACATCGATCTTTAATACTTTTTCCAGGTTCTCTTTTTCAAACCCTTCAATTGGGCATGAGTCTATTTTTAATAGTGCTGCAGTTGTGATCATCGAACTAAAAAGAATGTATGCTTGTCTTGTTCCCCATTCATATATATCATCAGATTTAAGTGATTTGTGAAAGTTTGCATACACTTCCATATATTTGTCTTGTGCTTCTTGAGGTAATCCTCTCTCGGCAAATTTTGCTTTTGTCCAGTCACTATACGGTTTAAGCTCTTTAGTTTTTGTTTTGAATACAACCAAGTGTGAACATGAGTCGATCTGGTTTTGGTTCCAACAAAATGGCTTGAGCTCTTTTTTTAACTCATCGTTAGTTATAACTGTTAGTCTTACACCCTCCATCCCAAAAGATGTAGGACTTAGTCTTGCAGTCTCTAGAATAAAGTTAAAATCTTCATCTGTTATCTTTTTTGTATGATCAAATAGTTTACAAGCATGGCGAAAATTGTATGCCTCTAAAAGAGTCTCTTTAATATTCATTATTACAACCTTACTGGAATGTTATTTTCATGGAGATAGTGTTTTAGATCCATAATGTCTATCTCTTTATAGTGAAAGATACTTGCAGCTAGTGCAGCATCAGCTCCTGCATTGAATGCATCTTTGATATGCTCCATAGTCCCTGCTCCACCGCTGGCAATGACAGGTACGTTTACAGCTTTAGAGATCGCCTGAGTGATGTTAAGTTCAAAACCGGCCTTTGTTCCGTCAGCATCCATAGATGTAAGAAGAATCTCTCCACTTCCACGCTCTACCGCTTCTTTAGCCCACTCGATAGCATCAATTCCTGTATCTACCCTACCCCCATTGAGGTATACATTATATCTGTCACCTGTTTTTTTCACATCGATTGCAGTAACTATACATTGACTACCAAATCTTTTAGCGCCTTCATCGATCAGTTCGGGACGTTTTATAGCGGCTGAGTTTACACTTACCTTATCACAACCTACATTTAAAAGTTTATAGATATCGTCAAGTTTACGAATTCCGCCACCAACTGTAAGAGGAATAAAGATCTCCTTCGCAACTTGAGCTACAATATCTACAATAGTATCTCTATTATCTGAAGAAGCGGTGATATCTAAAAATGTGATCTCATCAGCCCCCTCTTCATTATAACGACGAGCAACTTCAACAGGATCACCCGCATCTTTTAAACCTACAAAGTTTACACCTTTAACAACACGACCATCTTTTACATCCAGACAAGGGATAATTCTTTTAGCAAAATAATTCATAGTGATATTATACAACTTTACTCTTAACAGCTGTTTTGTTTCACGTGAAACAATGTGATATAATTATAATAAAATTTCACATAATTTATATATTTGTGATATATTTTACTAGATTTAGAAATCTTTAAATATAATCAGAATATAATAAATATTAATATTTCAACAATATCTTCAGTAGGAAAAAACATGAAAAAAGAAGAGGTGTTAGAACATTTAAGAGCTGCAAAATCTGCACATATTAAATGGGTCCAAAAAGCAAAACTGTTGATTAATGGTGTAGATATACAAGAGAGCTCAATACCGGTTGATTCTACAGAGTGTAATTTTGGACAATGGTTTTATGGTGACGGACAAGTTTTGAACTCACTATCAAATAATCCTTTAGAGTGTATGCAAGGGATAGAAAAATTACATTTTGAACTGCATGATCAGTACTTGAAGATCTTCAATATATATTTTTCAAATGAGAAAAAAACAGGCTTTTTTGCTAAGCTTTTCGGCTTTACGAAAAAAAATATATCTGATGCTGAAAGTCAACTTGCTGAGACCTATTATAAGGAGTTAGAGGAGATCTCAAAAAAACTTTTAGATGAGATCAACAGACTTGAACGCCGTTTAATTGCTATTCCTTCAGAGAAGATTGAACAATTAGTCTAAAAAAGGGAATTTTATAGCCTTATTACCTTACTATAAGGAATAATGTTATAAACTCTTATCCATGAATAACAATAATGTTGTGGCTAAGAAGAAATTTGGACAAAATTTCTTGCAAGACCAAGAAGTTTTAAGAAAAATCGTCGAAGCGATGCCCAAAAATGATAATAAAATTGTTGAAATTGGGCCTGGCTTAGGTGATTTAACTAAATTTTTAGTTGATGTCAAAAGTGTAGAAGCTTTTGAGGTAGATACCGATTTATGTAAACTATTACAGAGTAAATTTCGAGAAGAGATCAATACCAAGCGACTCCATATTAACTGTGGGGATGTTTTAGAAGCTTGGCAGAGTGAGCTTGTTGATGAGCCGTATGATTTAGTGGCAAACTTGCCCTATTATATTGCAACAAACATCATTTTAAAAGCCCTTGCAGATCCAATGTGTAAAAATATACTTGTAATGGTACAGCTTGAAGTTGCAGAGAAGTTTTGTGCAAATGAAGGTGAAAAAGTTTTTGGTTCTTTGGGTGTAATAACTCAAAGTGTAGGAAATGCTAAAATTATAGTAAAAGTTCCACCGACTGCTTTTGATCCTCAGCCTAAAGTTGACTCTGCCGTTTTTCTTATACAAAAACATAGCGATAGATCAGATAAGGATTTCGAGGAACTGCTTAGAGTTGCATTTACGCAGCCTCGCAAAACTTTGATGAAAAATCTCTCTGCAAAGTATGACAAAGAAAAACTTCAAGAGGCTTTTAACGACTTAGAGCTTTTATCGACTATCAGGCCTCATCAAGTTTCAACTAAGGACTATCACCAACTCTATAAAAAAATAATGTAAATACAAGGAGTTTGGATGGCAGAAGAGAATCAAGAGGTAACACAACAAAAACCTCAGACAGATCGTAAACCAAATAACAATAGAAGAAACAATAATCGTAGACCGAATACTTCTAACAAAACAGGTGATGAAAAAACTACAAAACCTTCATCAAACAACAACAATAGAAACAGAAGCAAAGGTGGCTCAAGAGGGCGTAGAAACGCTACTGTCGTAGATGAAAACCTTAAATCTTTTGTAACAAAAAACCAAGAGTCTCATAAACAAAGACTTAATCCTCACTATAAACTAGATCTAAATTCAAAAGCAAAAGTACGTATCACTCCGCTTGGTGGTTTAGGTGAAATCGGTGGGAATATCGCTGTTTTCGAAACTGAAAACGAAGCAATTTTAATCGACGTAGGGATGAGTTTCCCGGATGAAGAGATGCACGGGGTAGATATCTTAATCCCTGATTTTGCATACCTTAGAGAGATCAAACACAAGATCGTAGCGGTAATCATTACGCACGCTCACGAAGACCACATCGGTGCTATGCCGTACCTTTATAAAGAGATGCAATTCCCTATTTACGGTACTCCGTTACCACTTGCAATGATCGGAAACAAGTTTGACGAGCATCACTTAAAAGATTGTAGAAAATATTTCAACCCGATTGAAAAACGTAAAGTATACAAAATAGGAAACGATTTTGAGATCGAGTGGATGCATATGACTCACTCTATTATTGATTCTTCATCGTTAGCGATCACGACTGAGGCGGGTACTATTATTCACACGGGTGACTTTAAAATAGACCATACTCCAGTTGATGGATATCCGGCAGATTTACACCGTTTAGCATACTATGGTGATAAAGGGGTCCTTTGTCTACTAAGTGACTCTACGAACTCACACAATCCAACTCCGACACCATCGGAGTTAAGTGTTGCTCCGGCGTTAGACCGTATCTTTTACAAAGCTGAGGGGAGGGTTATCCTTTCAACATTCAGCTCAAATATTCACCGTGTATATCAAGCGATTCAGTACGGTGTAAAATATGGACGTAAAGTTTGTGTTATCGGACGTAGTATGGAAAGAAATATAGAGATTGCAATGCAATACGACTATATTAGATTCCCGAAAAATATCTTTGTTGATGCGGAAGAGGTTTCTCGTATGAACGATAAAGATGTTCTTATCGTAACAACGGGTTCTCAAGGTGAAGCAAACTCGGCTCTGTTTAGAATGAGTATCGGTGAGCACAGACATATCAAGATTAAACCGACTGACCTAATCGTACTTTCATCTCGTGCAATTCCAGGAAACGAGGGAAGTATCTCAAATATGATGAACTTCATCCAAAGATGTGGTGCAAAAGTAGCGATGGATAGAGATATTCACGTTTCAGGTCACGCTTCTATCGAAGAGCAAAAACTTATGTTACGTCTTGTAAATCCTAAGTTCTTCTTACCTATTCACGGTGAGTATAACCACGTTATGAAACATAAAGAGACAGGTGTATTATGTGGTGTTCCTGAGAGAAATATTCTTCTTATGACAGACGGTGAGCAGATTGAAGTTGCACCGAAATATATGAGAAAAGTAAAAACTGTTAAAACAGGGAAAACTTACATCGATAACCAAAATAACCATGAGATCGAAGATGATATTGTCGTTGATCGTCAAAAACTTGCAAATGACGGCGTAGTTATGCTTGTAGTTGAAGTGAGTGAGCAAGAAGGGAAAATGTTAAATAAACCAAAAGTAACCTCTTTTGGGCTTGTAGCAGATAAGCGTGATAAAGCATTTGCAAAAGAGATCGAAGATGTATTGGAGCATTTTCTTATCAACATGAAACCGGGACTTACAAGTAACCATAAAGCGTTTGAAGCAGATATGAGACAAGCAGTTCGTAAACACATCTATAGAAGAATGAAAAAGTACCCACTTATCGTTCCACATACTTTTATCCACTAAAAAACTTTATAAGTGCATTTTTATGCACTTATGCAAACTTCATGAAAACATTTTTACTTTTTTTATTAACATTCTCATTTCTAGAAGCAACTACCTTAATGAGAGAGAAGATCCTTATGGGTACGTTTATTGGTGTAGAAGTAGAGAAAGAGAAGATTGATCTTTCAAAACAAGCTTTTCAAGTAGCCCAAGATATAGAAAACAGCATCTCAACATATAAACAAAACTCTATAATTTCAAAACTCAACCGTAATAAAATGACTTCTTTAGACCAATACAGCTATGAGGTTTTAGCCATTAGTAAAAAAGTGTATAAGCAGACTGAAGGTTATTTTGATCCAACTGTTGGTTCAATAACAAAAGATTTATATAAATTTGGAGAAGGGGAGTTAATTCCTTATCCGACACTTTTAGAGCATAAAAAGATCGCTCTTGCGAAGGTGAAATTCAATAAAAAGTTTGCAACACTTGATAAAGATCTAAAAGTTGATTTTGGCGGTATGGGCAAAGGGTATGCAGTTGATAAAATGGCGCAGGTATTGAAACAAAATGGGGTTAAAAAGTTTGTCATTTGGGCAAGTGGAGATATACGTTGTTTGGAAACCTGCAAGATTAAAGTAAACAATCCATTTGAAGAGACACCACTGACAGAATTCAGTACTAAAAGAGACGAAACGGCAATTAGTACAAGCGGCAATTACAATAGATATGTAACTTCAGTAAAAAACAATCATCTAATCGATCCAAAAACGAAAAGATCGCAGCAATTATTTATATCTGTAACCTTGATTGCAGAGATTGATAATGCTCTGCTTGATGCTTATGCAACAGCTGTAAGCGTTATGCCCAAAGCAAAAGCATACAGTTTTTTACAAAAACATAATATAGCTTATATTATTTTAGAGAACGACGGTTCAATACACATCAGTAAAAATATTTCCGATTATGTCACAGAGCTAAGCTTTCAAGATACTTTTAAACAGCCAAAAAAATATGAGCGGAATAAATAACATATAAACTATAAAAGAGATCAGCTTAAGATAGCTAAAGTACTCGGAAACATTGATGATTAAAAGGGGTGAAAAGATCTCTAAAGCCTGTACTATTAGTAGGATATAGATAACCATAAGCGTATAGCTTCTCTTTTTATAATCGGTAAAAATCAAAAAATGGATCACTACGAAGCTCAAAACGCCAAAAGCAAATATATGGGGTAAAATAAGTTTAAAGATGCCCGCATTTGTTTTTTGAAGCAACAGATCACCATCTCCCAGATAATAGTGTGCAATTTGTGTAGGGTCAAAGCCTATTTTATGTACAAAAAGCATAAGTGCACTCACTAACAAAAGTAAAACAAAACAACTAAAGTAGATGATTGAATATTTGTAAGCATTATGCAAAGTAAAACCTTTTAAGGCTCAGTATAGAGATTAGAATGGCTATGAGGTGCCAAGACCAAAAAGCAAAAATAAAACCGTAAATTAAAAAGTCAAAATGGTAAAAATAGCTCAGAGGTAAGAAGATCAAAGATAATAAGGCACTGATCATAAAACTATTGAGTAGCCATAAAAAGATTTTACGAGTAGCGAAAAGACGGATAAAAACAGTGCTTAGAAGAAAGACTATAAACATCGTAAAAAAGATTTCTGTATGCCAAAACTCTAAAAACACCGCATAGTCTATCGGATCAAGAAACTCTTCCGTATTTCCGAAAAGTGTATTTTCTACCGTTTCAAAAAAGATCCCGAAACTAGAGTGTTTGACGAAAAAGTCAGCTACTAAATAGAGCAGAAAAAAAGATAATAATGAGCCTAAAATGGGCTTCATTATAGGATCTTCCCTAATATCTTTTACAAGAGTGAACTTCACTTTTGAGCCTTTAAAACAACGTTATATATCTGCATTGCTACATTTGCACTTTCAGTGATACTTCTGGCACTAAGAGTAGCACCGGTAATAGTAGAGATGTTTTTTGGAATGTTTAGGTGTTGAGTTGTATCGGTATTTGCAAATTGCTTTTTCCATGTATCGTTTGGCATATATTCTAAAGGTTCATTAAATGCGACAACCTCGATTGATTCTAAAACATCTTGTGCGTTGATTGTATAAAGATAAACACCGTTTTTTGAGCGGATCTTGTTTGAGAGTAAAATAGCATAAGCAAGATGTTCTGAGCCCTTAGAAACTTTGTAAGTACGCACTATGGAAGAGTTCAGTTTTTGTTGTGCAGCTTTTTGAACCGCTTGTTTTTGTGCTTTTTTTAAAATAATGTTTTTTTCTATAATTGTTGCATCACTACCGAAATTGCTTTTTAAAATCTCTTGAGGTGAGAGTAGCATCCCCGCACTGAGTTGCAGTGCGGATAAAAATAGGATAAGAAGTTTCATAATGATTCCTTAGAAGATAAATCCTAATGAGATGCTTGTTGTATCGCTGTCGCCGAAACCACCTTTTTGCATAGCATGATCGAATTTGATTACAACTTGTTCATGTGGGAAGTAGTTAAGACCCACAGTTGTGATCTTTGTACTTTCATTACCTGTCCCGTCTGCAAGTTTATCTTGTGGAGATAATTGCTCATATTGTACAAAAAGAGGAAGCATATCACTAGAGTTTGTTAGTGAGAGTATATCAAAACTTGCATTTAGGTAGCCTCCATAAGCACTTTCTACTGCCGTTGCATTAATATCCTCTGCATCTGAACGATCAACTTGAGAATATACCCCATATAGTCTAAATCCGCTTTGTTTGTAGTCTAAATGGAGATCTGAGATTGTAGTTCTAGAACTTGTTTCATCACCAGAAGGGGCATTATATACAGAAGCTCCGACAAGTAAACCGTTTATACCTGTATAATCCATTCTTGCCACAAAACCAAGGTTTGGATCTGTTTGTTTAAAAGAACCGCCGCGTCCGTCACGTATCCAGCTTTTTCCATCCGCTTCTGTTTTTAGAGCACTGATTGCTGCAAGTTTGTAGGAAAGGTTGTCTGTTACCTGTCCGTAAACCATTACTCCACTGTCATGCCATGTAGAAGGGATAATGTATTTTTCTGTTTGTGGTCTTTGTACGGTCGTAAAAAGTGTCGGTTCGTGTCTTTCGTTGATTAGTCCCATCGGTACTAGCATATGTCCTGCACGGATATTTGCATAGTCGTTGATCAAGAAATCAAGATACATGAACTCTACTACTACATAACCGCTGGCCGTATTACCGTCTTCTGCGCCGCCGTGTTCAAATTCCAGTTCAGCATTTAAAATAATATTGTCAGAAAATCTATATCCTATGTATGGAACAAATCTATATACGTCAAGTAACGATTTTCCATCCTCTTTATTGTAAGCATAGAACATCTCTCCATACCCACCAATACTAAGAGGTGATTTTGAATAATATACTTTAGATGCAGCACTTGCAAGTCCACTGTAAGATTGTGTAGTATCTACTACATTAAATCCTACACCTGTTTTAAGCGAACTTGTTTCATCGGCAAGTGTCTGTGTTATCTCTCTGAGTTCTTGGATCTCTGCTTTTAAAGCTTCGATATCCTGATTTGTATCTGCAAATGTAGCTGTTGTTAGTAAAGAAAAAGCTACTAACGATAAAGCTTTTTTAGAAAGTTTCATTTTATTTCCTTATATGAATATGATATTTGTTATCATAATTGATGTTAGAATAATTACATTAATTATCTTAATAATATATTAATTCAATAATCATTATCATTATTAATGATAGGTTTTAAGTTTGAATAGTACAAATGTAGTATAATTACGAACATATATATTTAAAGGTACAAGTTTTGTCAGATAACAAAAATACAGAATTTGAAAATGCAGTAAAAATGATGATGCAGCATGTTGGTGAAGATCCGACAAGAGAGGGGCTTTTAGATACTCCTAAACGTGTTAGAAAAGCGTATGAATTTATCTACGGCGGATATAAAGAAGATCCAAAAGAGATTCTCTCTAAAGCACTTTTTACAAGTAGCAACGATGAGATGGTACTTGTAAAAGATATTGAGTTTTACTCTACATGTGAACACCATCTACTTCCTATAATCGGGCGTGTACATGTTGCATATATTCCGGATGGAAAAGTGGTTGGTCTTTCAAAGATTCCTCGTGTTGTAAATGTTTTCGCACGCCGTATGCAGATCCAAGAGCAGTTAACTGAGCAGATCGCAGATGCTATTATGGATACTATTGAGCCAAAAGGTGTAGCGGTTGTTGTTCAAGCACGTCATATGTGTATGGAGATGAGAGGGGTTGAGAAGATTAACTCTACTACTACATCTTCAGCACTTCGCGGTTTGTTTAAATCAGACGATAAAACAAGAGCGGAATTTTTCTCACTTATCAATTCTCCAGCGGGAAGTAGATTCTAAGATATGCCATTATCGTCACTAAGAGAGAAACTTGCCAAGAAAAACTACTCGGTAGCTTTTGGTGAGGTTGAAAAGATCAATGCAACCGTCATCATAGCCAAGGGTTTAAATGTAAGTATTAGTGATATGGTAAAAATAGTCTCTAATGAGACAGAACAAGAAACCGTAGGGATGGTTACAGAGGTTGACGGTTCATTTTTTTATATTACACCGTTTAGTTTTGTAGAGGGGTTTCGTTCGGGTGATCGTGTCTTTTTAGACTCTACAGGGCTAAATATTCCCGTAGGTGATGCACTTTTAGGGCGCGTGGTTGATCCTTTTATGCGTCCGATTGACGGCAAAGGTCCAATCGAGAGTGCAAAACTCTCTCCTATTATCAAAGCTCCGATTGCCGCAATGAAGCGTGGGATGATCGATGAAGTGTTTGGAGTAGGGGTTAAAAGTATCGACGGGCTTTTGACTTGTGGAAAAGGGCAGAAACTTGGTATTTTTGCGGGAAGCGGTGTCGGTAAATCAACTTTGATGGGGATGATTGTCCGCGGTGCGGAGGCGCCGATCAAAGTAGTAGCCCTGATTGGTGAGCGTGGTCGTGAGGTTCCGGAGTTTATAGAAAAAAACCTCGGCGGTGATCTGACAAATACGGTGATTGTTGTTGCAACGAGTGATGATTCACCACTTATGAGAAAGTACGGTGCCTTTGCCGCGATGAGTGTAGCTGAGCATTTTAAAGATAAAAACCAGGATGTGCTTTTTATTATGGACTCGGTAACACGTTTTGCGATGGCTCAGCGTGAGATAGGGCTTGCTCTAGGTGAGCCGCCGACCTCAAAAGGGTATCCCCCTTCATCTTTGACACTTTTACCTCAGTTAATGGAGCGTGCAGGAAAAGAGGAGGGCAAAGGGAGTATTACCGCTTTCTTTACCGTACTTATCGAGGGGGATGATATGAGTGATCCGATCGCCGATCAGTCCCGTTCTATCTTAGACGGACATATTGTACTCTCAAGGGAGATGACAGACTTTGGTATCTATCCTCCTGTGCACATTTTAAACTCTGCTTCACGTGTAATGAACGATATTATTTCGGAGGAACATTTCAAAGCGGCTATGAAGTTTCGTCGTTTATACACCCTTTTAAAAGAGAATGAAACATTGATCCGTATCGGTGCTTACAATAAGGGGACTGATCCGGAGCTCGACGAAGCTATTGATAAAAAAGAATCAATGCAGCGCTTTATAGCACAAGGTGCGATGTTTAAAGTGAGTTTTGAAGAGGCTGTAGGCGAACTTACGGAGATAATGGGGTAATTATCTCTTATGCTCTCCGACTATAAGTTCTGAATCAAGCCACGCATCACGCTCTTTAAAAATTTCGTCACTGCTTGTAAGTGCGAGTTTATTGTTTGAGAGTTTCTCATATGTTCTCATAAGCGTTTTTATCTCCGTATCAAGCCCAAATATATCTATGTAAGAGTAGATAATCGCTTCTGTTTGTGTAAAAGTGCGTTTAGCGAGCAAAACTTTGACTTTTGTTTGAAAACTCAGACGGATAATATCTCCTATCTTTGCACTTCTGCTTTTGAGAACGATAAGTTCTCCAAGAGTTTCTTTGATCCCTTTGAGATCCCCTTTTAATGCAAGGCTCTCGCATTTGTCTATCAATTTTTGCCAATGTCTCTCAAGCAGAGCAGCTAACTCCAGTCGATCAAGCTGTTTTGCTTTATCGATTGTTTCATAACAGCCAAGAAAGTTATCTGCTTCGTAATATTGTAAAAATTTTTTGGCATAACTTGCAAGTTCATAAAGCTCTTTGAGGGGCTCTTTTATATCCTGAAGGTATTGGAGTTGTTGGATCTTTTCGATCGCCTTATCTACCTTTGATCGAAAAATATCCTCCTTTATATTTTTGAGCTGGAGTTTTATCTCATTTAGAAGTTCTTGATACTGTCCCAGTTGTTTGAAAGTCTCATTTTTTTTGATAAGCAGGGAAATATTTTTATAGTTTTTTACCTGCAACGATCGTAAAAAGAGGAGGAAATCTTTATTTTGTTTCAGCAGAAGCTTTACAAGCGCTTTTTTAGAGTTTACACCTGCATAGATAGCAAGGGTATCGTGAGCAATATCATCTCTGCCGAGCTTGATCTGTTTTTGAGCAAATGAAAACGCTTCTTTAAAGGCACTCTCCATTGTTGCATAAGGGTGTGTCTGTTGCAGGGCGGGGTACTTTTCAACCATAGCATACGCTACATGGTATTTTCTCTCCAATACAAGTGTATGAAACTTTTGATATTGTTCAAACGAATTAAAGATCAGGTCTAAATCGCTTTTTTTACTTTGTATATTTTTAAAAGGGGCAAGGAGTTCAACGGCTTCTTGTTTTTTTGATGCTATAAAAGCATCAATAGCCTTTGTATAGAGTTGTTTGTAGATCTTCTCTAGCTGGGTGTACTCAGGAGTGTTGTAGAGTATAGGATTTATTTCCAATAGTTTATAGGCATCTTCAAGGTTGTTATGTAAGATCAGATCTCTTAGCATATGTGATGTGGGGAGAGTGATCTTCTCAACATGGTTGTTTTCCAAAACTACAAAAATGGTATTTTCTACAAGTTCTACAAATTTTATATCAAGATCAAATTTAAAAAGTTCGTTGGAGATAAATTTTTGCTGTATGAGATCAAGCAGGGCTATTTTATTTGATTCTCCGCTAAGCAAGGCATATTTTTCCCCTGAAATAGGAATAATCTGCGTTACATTACCGATAGGGGAGTTGATGGTTTTTATACTTTTATAGTGATTGAGATCGTGAAAGTAGATATTTCCATCAACGCTTGCAGAGATTAAAAGCTCGTCCGATATAAACTTTAGAACATTCACTTTTACACGTGCTGTTTGTATTGTTTGTTTGTGTGTTAGTGAATGTGTCTTGATGATGGTGATAGCCCCGCCGTAACCGCTACATGCTATGTATGTATCGTTTGAATCGATTGCACCTACATAGTTTTTGTCGATCACCTTTTTCCCTATGGTGTTGTTAAAAGGGAAAGAACAAAGTCTTGAAAGGCTTGATTTCCCGTCATATCTATACTGTACGACACGGCCGTTTTTCGTCCCTGTAATAAGATAAGGGGAGTTTTGTATAAAATGGAGGATTGTAATATCACCCGAGTAACTTATGATAGTTTGTAAAACACTCTTTGTTTTTGTGTTGATAATATAGATAGTTTTTCCATTGGCAAGAGCAACAAGATCATCTGTTTTATGAAAACAGATAGCTGTTGTTTGACTTGAGAGGTACTCCGTAGCTATACTGCTTAAGGGCTTGCAGGTTAACGTAGAAAACGATTTTATAATTTTATGTTGCAGCGCATATATAATTTCATCGTTATTAAGTGCGCTAAAAGCGACTATGTTACTACGTGTACGAAGACACTCCTCTTGTATGATCATCTACCTAGAATCTACCTGTAAGCATGAGATATTTATACATTGGCTTTAACATATACAGATCAAAAGCCCACCAGATCCATCTCGGTTTTTCAAAATCTAGCGGAAATGTTGGAGCAGGCCCCTTGTAGTTAAACTCCGCCATAATAATTTTGCCGTATTGAGTTTTGAGCGGGCACACCGTATAGCCGTCAAATTTTGCTTTGAGTGTCTCGTTTTTCATTAGTGAAAGAAGGTTCTCAACCAAAACAGGGCCGTGATGTCTAGCACTCCCTCCTGTTTTTCCCATAGGGATTCCACATACATCACCGATCCCGAAGATGTTTTTATAGCGTTTGTGTTGGAGTGAGTATTGATCAACTTCCAGCCAGCCCATATTGTCAAGCAGATCTGAGTTTTTAAGCGGATCAACCGGACTCATAGGGGGTGTAATGTGAATAAAGTCATAATCGATGACAACTTCATCAGCTCTTGAAACTTTTTCATAGATCTCGAAATCTTCATCATATACCTCCTCTTCATAGGCGTGAATAAAGGTTGCTTTTTTGTTTTTCACATCTATGGAGCGGAGATGGTGCTGGAATTTGTTCTCTATCTTGTCATATCTCTCTTGTGTTTTGTGAAGCTCTTTATCAATTTTTGGAAGATGAAAGAGTGATTTTAATCCGGTTGCAAAGGTATACTCGGCACTAAGTCCCGCTTCTTTAAGATAATCTGCACTGAGATAAAGCATTTTTTGAGGTGCTCCGCCACATTTTATAGGGGAACTGGGTTGTGTGTAAAGTACTTTTGGCTTTTTGGTTTTTGCGGCAGTTTTAAGATCGTTAAACCAATCCCAAGTGATTGTAGCACCTTCGGCTCTACCGTGTTCAAGGTCATTGAGATAAACACTAGATATCCCGTTTGTACCGATATCCTCTTTCTTTAAGCCTTCGATCTCTTCATAGTTAGATTGGATACCTGTTGCAATGATTAGATAATCGTAAAGCACTTCCTCTCCCGATCGAGTTGTTACACTGTTATTTTGAGGATCAAACTTATTTACTTCATCTTTGATCCAGTTCACTTTATTTGTATCGATATAGTCGTGGTTATCTAAGTAAAGATCTTCGACTTCCATCTCTCCGGCAGCAACAAACACTTGTCCCGGTTGGTAGATATGGATCTCATTTGGTGCAATGATCGTAATGTCGGGATTTTTGATGGCACGCTGCAAGCGTGAAAGTGCCATAATAGCACCGCTTCCACCGCCTGCAATCACGATTTTTCCTTTTACATCTTCAGAAGCTTCTAGTTGTGTAGTTGCACTGCTTGAGAGTAAAACAGATGCAGCAACAGGGGAGAGACCGATAACTTTAAGGGCATCACGACGGGAGAGTTTATTTGACATCTTTACACCTTTTACTATTTTTTTCCATTATACAGCTGCTACACTTAATAGATCTTTTTGAGTAATAGTTGTGTAGATACCCTTCCGTTAAACTCATTTTTTGCGATCGTATAGCTGCATGAGATCTTGCGATCACTAGGCATTTCGTAAACAGTTCTAAAAGCGATCAGCTCTACCGTTTTTCTTTGATGAGGATATTGACGTACCTCTATTTTTGAGTGTGATTTATCGGCACCTAAAAGTTTTATGCTGACAACTTCTGCATCTTCAAGTAAAAATGAGGGGCGTGCATTTGCTTCGCCGAAAGGTTCAAATGTTTCTAAAAGTGTAAGGAACTCATTATCAATCTCATCAGTTTCAAGTATGCCGCTAAGTGATTCTTTAGGGATGAAATCCTCTTTTGGAATCGATTGTGCGCTTTGATTGAGAGCTTCTCTGAAGAGCTCTATATTTTCAGTTTTAAGCCCTAAACCTGCAGCCATTTTATGTCCACCAAACTTAGTTAACAAGTGTTCATTTTCTTTAATAAGCTCGTAAACATTGACCTCTCCTACACTTCTGGCACTTCCCTTTGCATCCTCACCGTGTATGCTGAGCACTATTGCGGGTTTAGAGTATTTATCTACTAAACGTGAAGCGACTATCCCTACAACACCCTCATGCCACTCTTCACCTGCGACAACGATCACATTGTCATTTTCATTTACCTGGGTAAAAGCTATTTGAGTTGTTTGTGCCTCTGTCTCTTTTCTAAGCTCATTAAGTTTTCCAAGAAGCTCGAACTGATGATAGGCCTTGTTTGTATCCTGTGCTGTATAAAATTCAAGTGCTATAGATGCATCTTCAAGACGTCCCGCAGAGTTTAGGCGAGGGGCTATCATAAACCCTATATCCTCAGAGTTGATTTGTGATTTATTTAAAAAGTCTCTTATGATGATCGAAGAGGGGCGGTTAGAATACATTATATATTTAAGCCCCTCTTTTACAAGGGTACGGTTTATATCGATCAAAGGCATCACATCGGCAATGATAGCAATTGCCAGGATATCCAAAAACTGTTTCATATCGATGTTGAGTGAAAGCTCTTTTTTTACAAGTGCAAGTACTAGCCACGCAACTTGGGCTCCACAGATCTCTTTAAAGGGATAGTTGCACTCTTTGAGTTTCGGGTCTACAATAGCATAGGCATCCGGCAGATTATCTGAGGGTGTATGGTGATCGGTGATGATTAGATCAATTCCTCGCTCTTTACAGATCTTGGCTGCTTCAACGGCAGTAATACCGTTATCTACGGTAAGTACGAGATCAGCCTCGATTCTCTCTAAAATCTTAGGACTTACTCCGTAACCGTCGTTAAACCTGTTTGGGATGATAGCTTCAAGAGGATAGGGGATCTGTCTGAAAAAGTCCACCATAATGGCAGTAGAACTCACCCCATCGACATCATAATCACCTACTAACACTATTTTTTGGTTTGTTAGTATTGCTTCGGCTATTCTTTTTGCGGCTTTTTCACCGTTATGAAGTAGGGCAGGATTTGGAATGTGTGAAAGTTTTTTATCTACTCCATCAAACCTGCTTGAGAGCAGGTTGTAGAGTGCTTTTTTTGTAAGAGGTTGCTTATTCAGATTTAAGTGCTGCATCAACAAACGCTAAAATTGAAGGGTTTGGTGTTTGAAGACGAGATGTGAATTCCGGGTGGAATTGTACACCTAAGAACCATGGGTGATCTTTTACTTCAACAGCTTCGATTAGACCGTTTGATTCACCTGTTACGATCATACCTGCAGCTTCAAGCTCTGCTCTGTATGTAGGATTTGCTTCATATCTATGGCGATGTCTTTCATAGATAGTTTTCTCACCGTGATATGCTTGGCGTAATAATGAACCCTCTTTTGTATCACACGGGTACTCACCAAGACGAAGTGTACCACCCATCGGTGATTGGTGTGTACGAAGCTGCATACCACCGCTTTGATCTAAGAAGTTGTCGATTAGGTAGATCATAGGGTATGGTGTGTTTTCATCAAACTCAACCGAGTTAGCCCCTTCTAAACCTAAAACGTTACGTGCGTATTCAACTAAAGTAAGCTGCATACCAAGACAGATTCCAAGGTATGGTACTTTGTTTACACGAGCGTATTCGATTGCTTGAATCTTACCTTCAACACCGCGGTTACCAAAACCACCTGCAACTAAAACACCGTCACAATCAGCTAAAAGTGTTTCAGCACCTTTTTCTTCGATCTCTTCTGAATCAACCCAGCAGATCTCAACGCGGCTGTCAAGGTGTGCACCTGCATGGATAAGTGCTTCAGTAAGTGACTTGTAAGACTCTTTAAGTGCAAGATATTTTCCAACAAAACCGATAACCACTTTCCCTTTTGGTTGAACGATCTTCTTAACAAGATTATCCCACTCTTCCATATCCGGTTCTAATTCGCCTAATTCTAACTCTTTTGCGATCGGCTTTAAGATATTTTGTCTTAAAAAGCTCATCGGTACATCGTAGATAGATGCCGCATCAAGAGCTTCAACAACACTGTCACTGCTTACATCACAACTCATTGCAAGTTTTTTCTTGAAAGTTTTCGGCAATGCATTTTCACATCTTGCAATAATCATCTGTGGAGTGATACCGATACGGCGAAGTTCTTGAACCGAGTGCTGTGTCGGCTTCGATTTTAACTCCCCTGCCGCTTTGATGAAAGGGATCAGTGTTACGTGAATAAAGAAAGTACCCGCTACTTCATCGTCATGTTTCATTTGGCGAATCGCTTCCATAAACGGTAAACCTTCGATATCACCAACTGTTCCACCAAGCTCTACTACAAGGATGTCATGTCCTTCACCCGCAGCTTTGATACGGTTAACGATCTCCCCAACAATATGTGGAATAACCTGAATAGTTTGTCCTAGGTATCCACCTGCACGTTCACGCTCAATTACGCTTGAGTAAACTTGACCGGTTGTGAAGTTTGAAGTTTTAAGATACGAAGTATCTAAAAATCTTTCATAGTTTCCGATATCTAAGTCAGTTTCCGCTCCATCTTTTGTTACGAAAACCTCTCCATGCTCTAACGGCGACATAGTACCAGGGTCAACATTGATATATGGATCTATTTTTAACATACCCACTTTTTTACCAGAGTGCTTTAAAAGTGTACCAATACTCGCTGCTGTGATCCCTTTACCAAGAGAACTTAAAACCCCACCGGTAACAAAAATGTATTTAGTCATATAAAAATCTCCACATATTTATAAATATAAATGCGATTATATAATATAATCACTTATTAAATTATGAAAGTTTGCAATGGAAAACACACTTATTTATATTATTATGGCTTTAGGTATATCTATCGTCGTTAATATATTTCTAAAAAAGATAGGGATATCACAGATCATAGGGTACATTTTAACGGGTACGATCATCGTATACGCATTTGATTTAAGGGATGCTAGCCACTCCCATGAACTGGAACTTGTGGGGGAATTCGGGATAGTATTTTTGATGTTTACGATTGGACTTGAGATCTCTCTTGCCAAGATGAACAGTATGAGAAAAGAGATCTTTGGAAACGGTATTTTACAGGTGGGGATCACCTCTGCAGTTTTTTATGCAATAGTGCATTATCTTTTAGAAATTGATTCTACATCGTCACTTATGATAGCACTTGCATTTTCTCTCTCTTCAACAGCAGTAGTTTTGAGTTATTTAAAAAGTTCAAAAGAGATCCACAGACCTTACGGGCAAAAGGCAACGGGAATTTTAATCTTCCAAGATATCGCAGTTATCCCGATCTTAATTTTGATCGGTTTTTTGACTACTGAAGGGGATCAGAGCGTAGGGACAATTCTTTGGCACACGTTTAGCAGTGCTGTGATTGTTGTAGGACTTTTGTTTATTGTCGGAAAAAGAGTTGTATCGTGGCTGCTTCATTTCTCTGCATCTTCGGAGCTTGACGAGCTTTTTATGGGGAGTGTTTTATTTATCGTTATCGGTGCATCACTCTTTGCTTCTTTAATGGGCTTTACCTATTCGCTCGGTGCTTTTGTTGTGGGGATGATCATTGCCGAGACAAAGTATCACCATAAGGTTGAAGCGGATATTGCACCGTTTAAAGATATCTTACTGGGTACGTTTTTTATTACGGTGGGGATGAAGATCGATGTTGACTTTTTCCTTGGACACATAGGGACGATAGTATTACTATTTGCAGCTGTTTTTGTTTTAAAAACTATTATCACTTTTATTGTGGTAAAACTCTCTTCAAGCAGCTCAAAAGCTTTAAAAACTGCCCTCTCACTCTCTCAAGTGGGTGAGTTCTCTTTTGTAATCTTTGCACTCGCTACAAGCGGTGGATTACTTGATGAGCAGTTATCTATGTTCTTGGTTTTAATCGTTATCTTCTCAATGATGATTACGCCGTTTTTTATCTCTAGGATCAGTCCGTTTGTAAACAGATTTATCAGAGAGAAAGTTGTACAAACAGACTTTTCTACAATTGCGGGAAAAGAGAATCATGTTATTGTTTGCGGCTACGGTGTAGTGGGTAAGTTTGTTGCTCAGGAGCTTGAAGATATGGGTGCTAATTATATCGTAATAGATAACTCTAACAAAAACGTTATAAAGGCTTTAAAACACGGTAGAGAGGCTTATCTAGGGGATGCTTCAAAAACAAGTATTTTAGATGCAATTAATATAGATAAGGCGGCTGCTATTATCATTACACTCGATAATGCAGAGAAAAAATACACTATTTGTGAAGCGGTATTGGCACACTCAAAAGATGCTAACGTTATCGTAAAAGTAACATCACTCCAAGAACAGGCGAAGTTGGCAATGTTACCGATTACATCAATTGTTGATGGAAAAGTAGAAGTCGCACGTGTATTAGTTGAGCGAATGGTAAGTTGTCAATTAAAAAGTTTAAAACAGTCTTAATAGTAAAGTGTTAGAATAGTAAAAGAAGGATATTATCTTCAAAGAAAGGATCTGTTATGGGTTTTAAAATAAATACTAATGTTTCGTCCTTATATACAAATCTTTCATTACAAAATAATCAGAAAGCCTTAGATAGAACGCTAGCTATGCTGGCATCCGGGGATGCATTGGCAAATGCTGCAAACGATGCAGCGGGATTAGCTATCTCTGATGGACTCTCTGCACAGGTGTCTGGGTATGGGCAAGCTATGATGAACATCAATGATGGAATTGGATTAGTACAAACTGCGGACGGTGCTGTACAAGGATTAAACGATAATTTAAATAGAATTAGAACATTGACTCTGCAGGCATCAAATGGAACATTAAATGATAGTGATAGAGCAATTATTCAAAAAGAGATAGATGGTGTTTTAAAATCTATGGATAGTATTGTTCAGGGCACATCATTTAATGGAAAGAATCTTCTAGATGGTTCAGAATCACTTACTTTACAGATAGGTGCTAATAGTGGTGAGACACAAAGTTTAAATATCCCGGATATGAGTTCTGCAAGTTTAGTTGGAAGCATTGATATTACAACAGCTGTAGGAAGATCGAATGCACTCGATAGTATTGATAGTGCTATGGAGCAGATCAGCTCTACTCAAGCTACACTTGGAGCTTCTCAAAATCAACTTGAATCAACATTTAGAAATGTATCACAGTCGCAGATTAATATAGCATCGGCAGAATCTCAAATAAGAGATGTTGATTTTGCGAAAGAAAGTATGAACTTCTCACAACAAAATATTATGAGCCAGGCGGGTTCATTTGCTCAAGCGCAAACGAATACATCACTTGCTAGTGTTATGCGCCTGCTTCAGTAAAGAGGTTTAGTTACCTCTTGAACCTGGTTTGATAGCTTCGCTACCGTCTTTACATAACGGACAATCATCCGGAGAATACATCTCAAAAGTAAAGTCAGCTAATGCGAAAAACGGGATATCTTGTGGAAGTTTACAGTTTGGTTTTGTTTCAACATCACTGTTTTCTCTATGGCAAAAACCACGGTTAGCTAATGCTGCTACACCTACTATTTCACCACCAAGCTCTTTTACAACAGCTGCTGCTTCCATAGCAGAACCGCCAGTTGTGATGATATCTTCACACATAAGTACTTTTTCACCTTTACTTACTTCAAACCCGCGACGGATAGACATCTCACCGTTTACACGCTCAGCAAAGATATATCTTACATCTAAAGCCTGTGCCAGTGCATAACCTGCAATCAGACCGCCAAGAGCCGGTGCACATACAGTATCGATCTCTAAACCGCTTTCTTTGATCTGTTTTGCCAGTTCAGTTGCTAAAAGTGTCGCTGTTTTAGGATCTTCTAAAACTTTTGCAGATTGTAAGTAGTATTGGGAATGATTTCCAGAACTAAGTTTGAAGTGACCCTCTAAAAGAGCGTTTGCATCCATGTAGATTTTTTTGATATCCATTTGAAGTTCCTATTTTGTCGGTAGTTAATAAAAAGAGCACCAAGAGTGCGAGAGCTTTCCGCTGAGGAAACTCAGCGTTAGCGTAGGCAAAAGGAATTATTTCCTTTGACGTAATTAATTCAGTAGAATTAAACTTTTAAAATCTCTGCTTCTTTATCTTTTAAGATAGCGTCGATCTCTGCGATATATTTGTCTGTAAATTTTTGGATGTTATCTTGAGCCGATTTAGAGTCATCTTGTGTGATCTCTTTATCTTTTTCAAGTTTTTTTACTTTATCGTTTGCATCACGTCTGTCGTTTCTTACTGAAACTTTCGCTTTTTCACCCATACCTTTCATCTGTTTAACAGTCTCTTGTCTTTGATCAACTGTCATCGGAGGGAAGAAAAGTTTAATTTGCTCACCGTCGTTGTTTGGGTTTACACCGATGTTTGCCGCTGCGATTGCAGATTCAATATCACCTAAAAGGTTTTTTTCCCAAGGGTTTACTACGATAGTAGTTGCATCAGTCGCGATCACTGAACCAACTTGATCAAGCGGAGTCGGAGTACCGTAATAGTCCACTTTTACATTATCTAAAACAGCAGTGTTCACTTTACCTGTTCTAAGTGTTTTAAACTCTTTTAGCATATGTTCTATGCTAGCTTTCATTTTTTGTTCACAAGTGTCAAAAATCTCGTTTACCATTATGCCCTCTCTCTATTTTGTAGTGTTTGTCTCAACTTTTACTGCCGGTGCAGTTACTGCTGTATTTTCAACTATCTCATCAACTACTGAAGATTCAGCAGCTTTTGAATACATATAACCTAAAGCGATTGTATTTACAACAAATAAAAAACCGATAAGAAAAGTTGTTTTCGCTAAGAAACTGTTTGGACCTTTTGCCCCAAAAACAGATTCGTTTGAACCGCTATATGCACCAAGACCTATGCTTGAGCTTTTTTGTAATAAAACTGCAATTGTTAAGATAATTACTAAAACAATTTGTACGATAAGTAAAAGACTAGTTGTCATATCATATTTTCCTAAATAAAAAGTGGTGAATTATATCTAAAAAAAGCTGTATTATCAAATAACTCTTTTTTTACAGTTTATATAAAACTAAGATTAGATACTATAAACTCATAATGCACAATAAAAAACACTTTTTGTATTGTTATATAAACTTTTACGAAAAAATAAAGGACTTTGCATGAAACTGCATTCCTACGATATAAACAAGAACTATAAAACAAGTGTTGCTTACTTCTCAATGGAGTTCGCTGTTGACCAAGCTTTAAAAATCTACTCGGGAGGTCTCGGCTTTTTAGCCGGATCTCATATGCGTAGTGCTTATGATTTAAAACAAAATATCGTAGGAATAGGAATATTATGGAGTTTTGGCTACTACGATCAGGGGAGAAATGAAGACAGAACATTAAAGCCCAATTATTTAAGAAAATTTTATTATTTCTTAGAAGAGCTTGAACACAAAGTGACCGTACGGATAGAGAACACTGACGTTGTTGTAAAAGCTTTTTTACTCCATCCAGAGGTTTTTGGAACCGCACCTATCCTTTTACTCTCCACAGATACAGATGAAAACGATTATCTCTCAAGAACTATTACCCATAAACTTTACGACTCAAATGAAAGAACACGAATAGCACAAGAGATTGTGTTAGGGATTGGAGGATTAAAGATCCTTGAAGCGATGAATAGAAAGGTGGATGTCTATCATATGAATGAAGGGCATTCGCTTCCGCTTGTTTATGAACTGCATACACGTTTAAAAGATGTGCAAAAAGTGAAAGAACATGTAGTCTTTACAACTCATACTCCCGAAGCTGCAGGAAATGAGACCCACAGATTTGATTTTTTACATGAGATGGGTTTTTTTAGTTCACTGACAAAAGATGAAGTGCACTCTTTGTGTAATTGCCACAAAGAAAAGCTCAATCTTACCGTAGAAGCATTACGAAATGCCAAACGTGCCAATGCGGTCTCAAAAATCCATAAAAAAGTTGCACAAAATATGTGGAAAGAGGTTGTTGACAGCTGTGAGATCATCTCCATTACCAATGCACAAAATAAAAAATACTGGACCGACAAGACACTTATCCGTGCCCTTGACGAGCATGAAGATTATGAGCTGCAAGCGAGAAAAAAACACCTCAAAAAAATTCTTTTTGACGAAGTTGCGGATCAATCTGGAAAGATGTTTGATCCTGATGTTTTTACGATCGTATGGGCAAGACGTTTTGCAGAATATAAAAGACCTGGGCTTTTAAAGTACGATTTTGCAAGATTTGAAAAACTACTAAAAAATACTCAAATGCCTATACAGGTTATATGGGCGGGCAAACCCTATCCGACAGATAGCGGAGCCGTGAGTCTTTTTAACGATCTGATCTATATGAGTCACAAATATAAAAATATAGCTGTTTTAATAGGGTATGAGCTCAGTCTTTCAAGACTCCTTAAACAAGGAAGCGACCTTTGGTTAAATACTCCTCGCATTACAAGAGAAGCCAGTGGTACAAGCGGGATGAGTGCAAGTATGAACGGCTCAGTCCATTTTTCGATCGATGACGGATGGCATCCGGAATTTGCAAGAGATCGACGAAACGCTTTTACCATTCCGGCAGTTGAACACTCTTTAAGTCACGATGAACAAGATAAGATAGATAACAAAAATATGATGGATATCTTAGAGCAGAAGATTCTCCCTACATACTATGAAAATCCGAAAAAATGGACAAAAATTATGAAAAATGCGATGACTGAAATCGATTTGGAATTTGATTCTACTAGAATGGCAAAAGAGTATTATGCATTGCTCTATGAATATAAAATACAAGAGGGGGAGTTATAGATGAAAGCTGTTGTGATGGCAGGAGGATTTGGCACAAGGATTCAACCTTTGACAAACTCCAAACCAAAACCAATGTTGCCTATAATGAATAAACCGATGATGGAGCATACGATGATGATGCTCAAAGAGATAGGCATAACAGAATTTATCGTATTGTTATATTTCAAACCTGAGATAATAAGAGATTATTTTAAAGACGGAAGTGATTTTGGGATCAAGATTACCTATGTGCTTCCTGATGATGATTACGGAACGGCAGGAGCCGTTAAGCTTGCCCAAGAGTATATAGGTGATGAAAACTTTATTGTAATCAGCGGTGACCTTGTTACAGATTTTGATTTTAAAAACCTTTTTGCTTTTCATAAGGAGAAAAACTCAAAACTCTCCATAGGCTTAACATCCGTAGACAACCCTTTGCAGTTTGGGGTAGTGATCGTCAATGAAGAGGGTATTATTGAGAAGTTTTTGGAAAAACCAAGCTGGGGAGAGGTGTTCTCAGATACCATCAATACCGGGATCTATGTAATTGAACCGGAGATTTTGGAGTATATACCTAAAAATGAGAACTTTGACTTTGGAAAAGATCTTTTTCCGTTATTGATGCAACAAAAGGTTGATCTTATGGGATGCAACCTAAGCGGCTACTGGAGAGATGTAGGAAATCCTGAGAGTTATCGTGAGGTATATGAGGATATCTTTGCACAGCGTGTCAATTTTTCACTTTACGGGCACAAACAGGTATTTCCAGACGGTGTACTATATTCAGAAAAACCGTATAAGCTGGATAACTCTATTGAGATTACGGGAACGGTACTTTTAGGCAAGAAGGTGACTATCAACAACGGTGTAAAACTCTACAATAGCGTAATAGGGGATAATGTCGTGATTGATGCTGAGTCTAAAATCAGAAACAGTGTGATCTGGGAAAATGTTTTTATCGGCAAGAAAACAAAACTTGACAACGCCGTTATCTGTAACAACAACACGATCGGAAAAAATGTTAGTGTAAAAGCGGGACTTATTTTGGCTGAAGGGTGTGAGATTGGAGAGTTAAGCTCTTTTGAACGCGACATTACGGTTTGGCCGGACAAAAAGATCGAGGCGGCCTCTATAGTGAGTCATAATATAGTTTTGGGAAGCAGATATAAAAACTCTATTTTTGAAAACGGAAGCGTGATCGGTACAAGTAACGTGGAGCTCTCTTGTGAGATGGCGACAAAACTTGCCGAAGCATTCGCTTCACAGTTACCTGTGGGTTCAACAGTAGTAGTGGGAAGAGATGATGATAAAAACTCGCGTATGATTAAACGTGCTTTTTTAGGAGGACTGCTTTCAGCCGGTGTGCATGTACACGATCTGAAAAGCATACCGCAGCCGTTGCTGCGTTTTACTTTGGCAAACAGTTCAAAATATGTAGCCGGTGCGCAGTTTAAACGCTGTATTAATGATCCGAGAAACTCTGAAATCACACTTTTTGACGAGCATGCGGTGCGTATTAACACTTCAGCGGCAAAAGTGATAGAAAAAGCATTTTTTACCGAGAAGTTCAGACGGGTTGAACATGCAAGTATCGGGGAGATCTTTGAGAGTCATTATTGTGAAGAGTGTATAGATTATAAGAACAGTATTGAAGAGTGTTTGGATCAGCTGGGTATCAGACAAAGTAATCTGCGAATCGCCGTTGATTTGATGCATGGAAACTCTGCAAATGTTTTTCCTACCATTTTAAATGAGATCGGGATAGAAAATATTGTATTAAACTCTTACTATGATGAGCAAAAACTTTCAAATTATGTAGCGATGAAAAAACGTTCAACGGAGAATATGTCTAAAATTGTACAAAGTTTAGGGTATGAGATGGGTGTCCTTATTGCTCCAAATGCTCAAACAATCACGTTAGTAACTGATCTCGGAGAGGTGTTAAACAAGATCAAATCACTTCACTGTGTTTTATATCTGCTGAGTGTAACTACAAAAGTAAATGAGAAAAAAAAGGTGTTTTTACCAACTTGGGCACCCGATGTTCTGGAGTTTGACAACTTGATTATCGAGCGTGGAAAATACACTGACTTTACGGTAGAGCAGCTTAAGCGTTACGATTTCATCGCTACGGTTGACGGCAACTATACATTTAGCGAGTTTAGTTATACGCGCGATGCTCTCTATGCAACGTTAAAGATTCTTGAACTTCTTAACAGCAGTGGTTTAAAACTCTCAGAAGTGGCAAAAGAGATCGATTATTTTTACTATAAAACGACAAAAGTGGAGTGTACTCAATCTTTAAAAGCGAAGATGATGAGAAAATTTTTAGAGAGTGCAAAAGGGAAAAAGTCTTCCCATTTAGACGGGGTGAAGATCTGGGAGAACGAGACAGACTGGATCTTAATGATTCCAAACCAATACGGAGAGTATTTAAATCTCTATATTCAAGCCAAAGACGATGTTGCCGGAGAGAACCTCTTTAAGCAATATAAAGAAAAAATGGCACAATGGATCTCCCAATAGGATACTAAAATGAAATTGAATTTTTTATGGCATATGCATCAGCCCGACTATAGAGATGCAACCGGTATTATGCAACTGCCTTGGGTGTTTTTGCATGCTATAAAAGATTACTACGATATGCCTTGGATGGTAGAGGGGAAAGAGGGGATAAAAGCAACTTTCAACATCACACCTTCGCTCATAAAACAGTTGCAGCTTTATGAAAACGATCTGAGTAAAAACGATAAGTTTTTAACCCTTTTACGAGACGAGACCGCAAAACTGCAGGATGAGGAGAAGGCCTGGATCGTAAAGATATGTAAAAGTTCCAACTATGAAACCATGATCAAACCGCTCACGCGTTATAAAGAGCTATTTGCACAGTATGATTACACCCATTCTGAGTTGATTGAACTGCAGGTTTTGTTTATTTTATCGTGGTGCGGGAACTATTTACGTCAAAACAGCAGCGTTGTTCAAGAGTTGTTACAAAAACAAAGAGATTACAACCAACATGATAAAAAAGTTCTCTTTAATGAGTTGCAAAATTTTATGCGGGGGATCTTTGATTACTATAAAAAGTTACATTCAAAAGGTTCGGTAAGCTTTTCTACAACACCGCTGAATCATCCTATCTTGCCTCTGCTTCTTGATATGAACAATGCTTTAGTTGCTCATCCTCTGACAAATATCCCAAAAAATCATATTCCGCTACAGGAGGATGCTCTTTTACAAATTCAAAGGGCTCAAGAGATTTTTGAAGATATTTTCGGTTGTAAGCCGAGCGGTTTTTGGCCGGCTGAGGGGGCGGTAGATCCAAAAAGCGTAGCGCTTTATTCTGCCCAAGATGTAGGGTGGATCGCAACAGACGAAGCGATTCTTTTTAAATCTTTAAACAAAATAGAGAAGGGCTTACTTTATCATCCTTACATATATAAGGGGATGAGGATCTGTTTTAGAGATCACTACTTAAGTGATCTTATCGGTTTTACCTATCGCCATAAAAATGCAGAGGAGGCGGTTTTAGATTTTGTTAGAGAGTTGCAAAAGATAGAGTCTCAAAACAGCGATCCGCTTGTTTGCGTTATTTTAGACGGAGAAAACGCCTGGGAGTTTTACAAAGCAAACGGATATGAGTTTTTTCAAATGCTCTATACCAAACTGCTCTCTCTTCCATGGTGCCAAACTTTAACGATGGATGAGGTGTGTAAGCTTCCTACAAAAACACTTGAGCATTTAGCTCCGGGAAGCTGGATACACGGAGAGTTTAATACCTGGGTCGGCGGCAGTGAAAAAACAAGAGGCTGGGAGCTTCTTTTTATGACGAAGCAAGATTATATACACCATAAAGAGCGTATCGAGCCTAAAAAACAAGAGTTGATAACACAGCACTTTTTAGCAGCGGAGTGTTCAGACTGGTTTTGGTGGTACGGCGATGATCACTTCAGTGAGTTTGAAGCGGAATTTGATGAGTTGTTTAGAAACCATTTGATCACAATCTATAATCTTTTAGAGATAGCACCCCCTGCAGATCTTTATATACCGATCATACAGCATAAAAGTACACAAGATTTCTGGCTGAAGCCAAAATCGGATATCTCTCCCACAATTAACGGTAAACGAGATTCATTTTTTGAATGGATAGGGTGCGGGGTAGTGGATGAAACAAAAGTATTCTCTACAATGGACACAGCAAGAGGCCCTGTAAAAAAGATCTTTTACGGACAGGATAAGCAGAAGTTTTACTTCTCTTTTGAAGCAGATATGGAAAGTTTGTGTGAGAGTGATAGTTTGGAGGTTATTATTGAACCGGGCAACATTCACGGAAAACTGACACTGCCCAATGAAACTATTGTTATTGACGGGGTAGAGATTTTTAATGTATGTGGCGATCTTTTAGAGATGAGTATTACAAAAGAGAACTTGGATGCAAAAGAGATACTGATCCGTTTTGAGATCGAAAAAGAGGGAAAAGTGGTGCAGATATTGCCGAGTTTCGGGGAGCTTAAAATCGATCTTTATGATGATTATTCCCATGAGTGGTTTGTGTAGGTAAGGGTAATGGAAAAAGTTACTTTGCTTTTTGGCGTACATATGCACCAGCCGGTAGACAATTTCAGCGAGTGTATAGAAGAAGCTGTTGAGAAAAGTTATAAACCTTTTTTTGAAGTGATGATGCGCAATTCGGAGTTTAAATTCTCTTTGCACTGCAGCGGATGGCTCCTTAATGAGATCCGGAAAAAATATCCTGAACTTTTTAAAGTGATGAAAACGCTCACAGAAAAAGGCTCAATAGAGTGGCTCACGGCAGGATACTATGAACCTGTGTTAAGTTCTATCCCCTCAAAAGATCGCATAGCACAGATCAAAAAATTAAACAGATTTTTAAAAAAACATTTAGGGGTTCATCCAAAGGGGCTTTGGCTCACTGAGCGGGTATGGGAGAGTGCTTTGATTCCGGACCTTGTAAAATGCGGTATAGAGTATGTAGTAGTGGATGATTACCATTTTTTAAGCAGTGGATTTGCGGCTGACAAGCTTGACGGATACTATACCACTGAAGAGGGGGGCGCAGAGTGTGCACTTTTTCCTATCTCCAAGCCGCTTCGTTATGATTTTCCTTTCTCAAACGTTGAAAAAGGGATTGAGAGTATATTCAAGTATGCAAATAAAGAGGGCTCGGCCGCTGTTTTTTTCGATGATGCAGAGAAGTTCGGATTGTGGCCGCACACTTTTGAGTGGGTGTATGAGAAAGGATGGCTGGAGAGTTTTGTACGTCAGGTATTGGCTCAGGAGCGAATCACTACACAACACTATACAGAGTATAAGCAAAAGCAGCACTCTTTGGGGATCGCTTATCTAAATAACACCTCCTATTTTGAGATGGGGGAGTGGAGTTTAAAAAACGGGAATGCCAAAGCGTTTCATGCCTTGCAAAACTACCTTGGCCAAGAGTATATGGAAAAACAAGGGATTGCATTTGTAAAAGGGGGGATATGGAAAAACTTTTTTGTTAAATATCCCGAGAGCAATTATCTGCATAAACGGATGTTATGGCTCAGTAAACAAAGCAGCAGTTTCTCCAGAGCACAAAAAGAGGCCTTGTATAAACTCCAAACAAATGATGTTTTTTGGCACGGGGTTTTCGGCGGGATCTATTTGCCAAATTTACGAGACAATGCCTATAGATATCTTTTAGAGATAGAAAGAGGATTTGAGCAGAAAGAGAAGGAGCTTTTAGATATTGATCAAGACGGATATCAAGAGCTCAAAGTAAGAACCGATGAACTCTCTTTAGTATTTTCGCTAAAAGAGGGGGGTGCTCTTATGGAGTTAGGCTCCTTTGAAACACTTTTTAACTGGCAAAACACTCTGATGAGAAAAGAGGAGAGCTACCATTTTCAACCTGAACTTGCAGAACATACTAAAGAGCTTGAGTCGATCCACGATGAGGTGGTTTTAGATGAGGTGCTTAAAAAAGAGCTGGTATTTGATGTTATCCCAAGGTACTCTTTTATCGACTGTTTTTCAACAAAACCTTTTGCGTTGGACTCGTTGAAAGGGGGGACTCAGGAGATACAAACACTTCAAACCCCTGCTGAATGTAAGTTACAAAAGGGTAATATATTGTTTTTTACACAAGGGAGTGTTTTCGAGCATAAAGAGGTGCAGATAGAAAAAAGATATAAGGTGAAACAAAAAGCGCTTCATCTTGATCTGCAACTGCTTAGCGAGTCAGAGGAGCGGCTTTATTACGGTTTGGAGTTTAATCTCCATTTTGCCCATCTGCTCACACTCACACTTAACGGAGAAAAAATAGCTGAAGGGTTCAGTCAAAAAAGTTGCAGGGAGGTTGCATTGTATGATGATTTTACAAATAAAACAGTGCGTTTGCGAAGTGATATGGAGTGTGATGTGCACGCATATATAGCAAGCAGTATTGCAAAAAGCGAAAGCGGATACGATAAAACACCCCAGCAATTGACACTGTTTTTTAGCTTCTCTTTGGAAAAAAGATTGGATCTGCATCTGAGCTTGGAGATATGCGATGTCTGAGATAAGACTAGATAGAATTGCTAATCAGTATGTGATTATAGCTCCTGAAAGGCTTCGAAGACCAAACAGCATAACAGCTTCAAAAGCTCCTAAAAACAAAAAAAGTAACTGCCCTTTTTGTGAAGGGAACGAGCACCTTACTCCAAAAGAGATCTTTGCTCTGCGCAAAAACGAGCCGGATATGTCCGGTTGGAAAACACGGGTTGTACCGAATCTTTACAAAGCTGTGCAGATAGAAGCTAGTGAGAGCTCAAAGCGTGACGGGATGTTTGAATCGGTCCCCGGGCTTGGAGCACATGAGATAGTTATTGACACCTCCTGTCACTCTTGCAATATGGAAGATCTTGATGAGATAGATGTACAAAACTGGCTTAAAACAATAGTAAGTAGGATAGAAGACTTACAAAAAGATAAGCGCTTGGTTTATATAAGTGTATTTAAAAATGTGGGTCAAGAAGCGGGTGCTACGCAGGAACATCCGCATACCCAGATTATTGCTTTGCCTGTGATGCCAAAAGATGCGATCTACTTTTTGAGCAGGAACATGCTCTATTATCAAAGACACGGAAGAGGGATAGTTGAAGATATTTTACACAACGAGATCTTGTTTAAAAAACGGCTTGTTACGCAAACACAGAGCTTTGTCGCTTTTTGTCCGTTTGCAAGCAGCTATCCTTTTGAGGTGATGATTGCTCCTGTACACAATATAGTCTCATTGAATAGAGCTAGTAAAAAAGAGTTGGAGGAGCTGGGATTTTTAGTAAAGTCGATATTTGCAAAACTGGCAAAACAGCTGGGTTCTTTTGATTATAATCTGGCTTTTATGCAGGCTCCGCTCAATCAAAACTTTGAAAATGAAAGCCACATGGCACTTTTAGAACAAAACTTCCGTTTTACTCTGCGAATAATTCCGAGAATCTATAATATCGGAGGGTTTGAGCTTTCAAGCGGCATGGCGATCAATTGTATGGAGCCAGAAGAGTGTGCAAGACTGCTGCGAGGTGAGGAGATATGAGAGTTTTATTTGCTGCGAGTGAGATGCTCCCTTATGTGAAAACGGGGGGACTTGCAGATGTTGCAGATGCACTTCCCAGAGCACTGAAAAAATATACCGATATCTCTGTTGTGATCCCATTATACGGTTTTTTAGAGCTGCAGAACCTAGAAAAAGTTGAGGATTTTGAACTTGAACTGGGTGGAATTTCATACAGTGTTGAAGTCTATTTTACTCTGCAAGAGGGGTTGGGTGTTTATTTTATAAAAGCACCCCTTTTAAGTACTACGCAGCACCTTTACGGGTATAACGATGTTGATTATGCAAACAACGATCTGCGTTTTGGGATCTTTAGTGCAAGCATTGTAGAGTTGGCTGTAAGACTAAAGATTGATCTTCTTCATCTCAATGACTGGCATACCGCGTTAGCAGCTCTGTTTATAGATCAAAAGTCGTTAGCGATAAAAACCGTATTTACTATCCATAATCTTGCCTATCAGGGGATATTTTCACAGGAATCTTGTGAACGGCTTGGGATTGAGCCTAGTTACTTTAATATGGATGCTTTAGAGTTTTACGGACAGCTAAACTCTATGAAAGGGGGGATTGCATACTCTGATGCCGTAACAACGGTAAGTCCAAGTTATGCACAAGAGATCCTCACAGATGAGTTTGGCTGCGGCTTGGAAGGGTTTTTACACTACCATGTCGAAAAGTTAAGCGGTATATTAAACGGAATCAATACGAAAGTTTTTGATCCTGCAAGTGATCCTTATCTTCACGAGTGTTACGACACTGCCACCTTAGAGAATAAGCATAAAAACAAAGCGGCATTTTTAAAAAACACCAAACTCAAAGATCCAAGAAAAACTTTGTTTGTTGTACTCTCAAGACTGGTGGAGCAAAAAGGGATCAACCTTTTAATAAAAGTGCTTCCCGAGATGTTGGAGAAAAAGATCAATATTTTTGTTTTGGGTGAGGGTGAAGAACTTTATACTAACAAACTAAACGCTCTGTCCTCTAAGTACTCAAACCTTGAATTTCAAAACGCTTATGATGAGGTGCTTTCCCATAAAGCATACGCCGCGGCAGATTTTTTTGTAATGCCCTCTTTGTTTGAGCCTTGCGGTTTGGCACAGATGATAGCTATGCGATACGGAGCTATCCCCATTGTCCATGCAACAGGGGGCTTAAAAGACAGTGTCCATGAAAAGAAAAATGGATGCGGCAGAGGTATTGTGTTTGAAAAGTTCACAAAAAAAGAGTTTTCCAAGGCGATAGGACGGGCTTTTAAACTTAAAAAAGATACTGAGGCTTTTAGGGAGTCGGTGGTTTTTAATATGGAGTGCGATTTCTCTTTTGAAACGGGAGCAAAGAGCTATATGAAGCTGTATGAGAGTCTGTTTTGAAGCTGTGTATAGATGCCGGAGGGACATATTTCCGTTATGCTCTTTATGAAGGGGAGCAAGAGCTTGATTCAGGGAGTGAGAAGTGTAACGGCACAGGTTTTATCTCTTGGATCGAAAAGCTGCTGCAAAGATACAAAGATGTAAAAACAATAGCTGTAGGGTATGCAGGACAGATAAAAGAGGGGAGTATTCTCGGCGCTCCAAATATAGAAGTGACAGAGCCAGATATTAAAAACTATTTTCAAAGCAAATACGATGTAAAGTTTTTAATACAAAACGATCTCTCCTGTGCCGTTTTGGCAGAAGCAAAATATTTTCAAACAGAGGAGATCAGCGCACTCTATGTAGGGAGCGGACTCGGACTCGGGGTTGTCACTAACGGAAGTTTGTTAGAGGGTTATAATGCGTTAGCTGGTGAGCTGGGGCATATCCCTTACAAAAAAGCTCCATTTGTTTGCGGCTGCGGCAAAGACAACTGCATAGAACTTTTTGCTTCAGGTTCCGGGCTAATGAAGTTTAAACACTATCTGAAAATTGATGCAACCCTTACATTACAAGAGCTTAGAGACTCTACGCTTGCGGAGCACAATGAGCTTTACAGGGAGTTTGAAGAGGCACTATTAGATGCAGTTGGTGTTGTAATTACCCTCTTTAATCCGGAGGTTTTGGTCTTAGGTGGCGGGATCATTACAGATGATGAAACTATCTTTGAAACGGTTTTAGCACGCTATAGAGAGTTTAGCATGCCGCAAAGTACACAAGGGCTGCGGATTGTTAAAACAAAACTACAAAACGCAGTGCTGCAAGGTGCATCGCTTTTAAAGGAGAATATATGAAACGAAAACTTAAAATCCTTTTTGCCGCTTCAGAAGCGGTTCCCTATGCAAAAACAGGCGGTTTGGCAGATGTAGCAGGGGCTCTTCCAAAAGCTATCGAGAAGCTTGGGCATGAGATCATTCTTGTATTGCCGAGATATTACAAGATCGATAAAGCAAATCTTACAAAATTAGAAACACCGCTTGGTGTACCGATGGGAAGTATGGGTGAGCTGTGGGCTGCGGTTTACACAACTACTTTGCCCCAAAGCAATGTACAGGTTTATTTTATCGATCATGAAAACTATTTCGGCAGGGCCGGGTTTTATGAAGAGGATAACTGCTCATACGAAGATAACGGTGAGCGTTTTGTTTTCTTTTCAAAAGCGGCATTGCAGTTGTGCAAGATGCTCCACTTTACCCCAGACATTATCCACGCTAACGATTGGCATACTGCACTGTTGCCTATTTTAGCCAAAACCCGTTTTATACACGATTTTGCTTATGCAAAAACAGTGTTTACAATCCACAATATGCAGCATCAGGGAGTTTTTCACAAAGGGTTGATGGATCTTTTAGAGATCGGCTGGGAACATTTTAATGCACATGAGTTTGAAAGTTTTAACCATCTCAATATGTTAAAAGGGGGAGTGATGCATGCCGATGCAGTAACTACAGTCTCCAAACGTTACGCTCGTGAGATCCAAACAGCAGAGTTTGGTTTCGGTTTAGATGGACATCTTTGGGCTCATAGAGAGAAAATATTTGGGATTCTAAACGGTGTAGATTATGATGAGTGGAACCCTTCAAAGGACAATTATATTGCGCAAACTTTTGATCATGATCAAATGGAAGGAAAAAGAGCGTGTAAACGCGCCCTGCAGAAGCACTTTAATTTAGAGCAGCGAGATGATGTAGCTCTGATCGGTTTTGTGGGTCGTTTTGCAGAGCAAAAAGGGATAGGGCTCATTGCAAGTGCTATCAACGGAATTTTGGACCATAATGTACAGATCGTAATGCTCGGAACGGGTGAAAAGTGGGCAGAAGGTTTCTTCTCGGGCGTCGCCCACCATAGAGAAAATTTTGGTTTATATGTTGGATACAGCGAAGCGCTTGCACACCAAATAGAAGCGGGGTGTGATATGTTTTTAATGCCTTCACTCTTTGAGCCTTGCGGACTGAACCAGATCTACAGTCTGCGCTACGGTACTTTGCCGATAGTGCGTGCAACGGGAGGGCTTGACGATACTATAGTGAATTTTGATGAGCATCATCGTCACGGTAACGGTTTTAAGTTTTACGATGCCACTTCCGAAGCACTCTACTACACAGTTTTATGGGCTCTAAATATATACTACAACGATAAAGATGCTTTTTTTGATATGCAACAGCATGCAATGGGCGAGCATTTTAGCTGGGATGATGCGGCGAAGAATTACGAAGAGGTCTATCGCTACATTTTAGACCCGGAAACTTATGAAAGACCAAAACAATGAAATATGCAACTTTTTACGATGTAAGTTTTTTTAGCGAGTTTGATATCTATCTTTTTAAAGAGGGTACACATACAAAACTCTATGAGCATTTAGGTGCACACCCTTATGTAAGAAACGGCCAAGAGGGTGTCTACTTTGCCGTGTGGGCACCGAGTGCAAAGGGAGTTTCTTTAATAGCTGATTTTAATAACTTCAATAATCAAACCCATCCGCTAAAGATGCGCCAAGACGGTTCCGGGATCTGGGAAGTGTTTGTTAGTGATGTTAGTGTTGAAGCACTCTATAAATACTACATAGATTCAGATAATGTACAGGTAAACAAAGAAAAAGCGGATCCTTTTGCATTTTTTGCCGAAGTGGCTCCGAAATCTGCTTCAAAAGTATGGGACCTTAATGTTTTTTCTTGGGATGATGCTACGTGGATGAAAAAACGTAAAAAACAAAACTCTCATAAAGCACCTGTAAGTATCTATGAGATCCATCTGGGTTCATGGAGGAGAAAAGTTGAGGATGATAACCGTTTTTTAAACTATGTGGAAGCTGCGAATGAACTTGCACACTACATAAAAGATCTTGGCTTTACCCATGTAGAACTGCTTCCGATTACCGAGTATCCATTTGAGGGCTCATGGGGGTATCAGGTAACCGGTTATTTTGCACCCACTGCCAGATACGGTACACCTGAACAGTTTAAAGAGTTTGTAAATATTATGCACAATCACGATATAGGTGTAATTTTAGACTGGGTACCGTCTCATTTTGTAACAGACGGGCATGGGCTTATCACGTTTGACGGTACATGTTTGTATGAGCATCAGGATCCAAGAAAAGGGTACCATCCGGAATGGGGAAGTGCGATTTTCAACTACGATCGAAATGAAGTACGCGCATTTCTGGTAAGTTCTGCCATGTTCTGGCTTGATAAATATCATCTTGACGGCATACGAGTAGATGCTGTTGCTTCTATGCTCTATCTTGATTATGCAAGAGAGGATGGGGAGTGGCTGCCAAATGAGGACGGCGGCAACATAAACAAAGGTGCCGTAGAGTTTTTACGCCATCTTAATACCAGTGCATATGCACAGTACAAAGATATTATGATGTTTGCCGAGGAGTCTACAAACTATCCAATGGTAAGCGGTGCTGTGAGTGACGGGGGACTTGGGTTTGGATATAAATGGAATATGGGGTGGATGCACGACACTCTCAAATATATGAAAAATGATCCGATCCACAGACAGCATCACCATAAAAACCTCACTTTCAGTTTTGTCTATATGTATAACGAAAACTATGTTTTGCCTCTGAGTCACGATGAAGTGGTGCATATGAAAGGTTCTTTGATTAACAAAATGCCGGGAGAATATCAGAAAAAGTTTGCAAATCTCCGGGCACTTTACAGTTTAATGTATGCGCATCCCGGTAAAAAACTTCTTTTTATGGGTGGGGAATTTGCCCAGTTTGCAGAGTGGAATTTCTCACAAAGTCTTGATTGGCATCTTTTACAAAACCAAAACCATTCAGGGGTGCAAAAACTTATACAAACACTCAATACACTTTATAAAAATGAGCCCGCTCTTTATAAAAATGATGTAGAGAGTAACGGTTTTGAATGGATCGATGAAAACGATTACAGGGCAAATGTTATCGCATTTATCCGTAAAGGCAATACAAAAGAGAAACAGTTGATAATAGTATGTAATTTTTCCGATAAAGCACATATCGGGTATATGCTAGGAGTACCGAAACGCGGGGAGTATAAAGAGATCTTTAACTCTGAAGATGAAGCTTTTGGAGGGAGTGGAAGTTTGAATGGGGGTGTTTTAAAAACGACTCCGAAAAGTTACCATGGCAGAAAAAATATGATCAGCCTTAATTTGCCGCCTCTGAGCGTACTCTATCTGCAAAAAACACTATAGAAACCTGATACCAAACATAAAAGAGGGTATAATTGCATTATATTTTTAAAAGATATAGAAGGATGTAAATTGAAAAATTTGAAGATAGTTTTAGCACTACTCTCGCTGGTAGTTGTCGTTTTGATCCTCACAACAGGTTCAAATGAGCAAAAACTCTCTTCAAAGCCTCTTGTAACAACAAGTAATTTTGCTATTTACGATCTAACAAAACATATCGGCGGTGATAAAATAGAGCTGGTAAATATTTTACCTTTTGGGGTAGACCCTCATAGTTTTGAACCGACACCGAAAATTGTTGCCAAACTTGAAAAGAGCAAGCTTTTTTTCTATAGCGGCGATGTTTTGGAGCCATGGGCTCAGCATCTTGCATCTGAGGTACATAAACTTAATATGAGCAAGTACGTTACTCTCAAAACTCTTGAAGAGGAAGATGAAGACCATGATGATGAGGATGAAGAGCATGAGGCACATCATCAACATCACGGAGCATACGATCCCCATTATTGGCTCGATATTGACAATATGAAACAACTCTCATTTGTGGTTACAGAGCAGTTGAGTAAAGTCGATCCAAAGAACAAACATTATTTTGAAAAAAATAAAGAGCAATATATCAAGCAGTTGGATCAACTTGACGGTGCATACAAACAACAACTTCTTGAGTGTAAACTAGATACTATCATTGTTACACACAATGCATTTTCTTATTTAGCAGATAGATACGGTTTTAAAGTTGAGTCTTTAACAGGGCTTTCAACAGAAGCACAGCCGAGTGCCGAGGATGTAAAACATCTTCTTCAGGAAATAAAAGAGAAAAATATACAAGTTGTTTTTTTCGAAAATTTTGCCAACAATAAAAATATTCAAACAATTGCTGATGATATGGGTGTAAGGGTTGATAGTTTACAACCGCTTGGAAATATAACGGGGGAAGAGATGACTCTTAAACTGGACTATATTGATATTATGAAGATAAATTTAGACAAAATTGCTGAGGCTATGCAGTGCCGTTAAAGTTTAAACTTCCTATTTTTGATGTAAAAAATCTCTGTTTTGAGGTTATGGATCAAAAGATACTCAGCAATATCAGTTTTCATATTTTCAGCGGTGAGTATATCGCTATAATCGGGCCAAATGGTGGTGGAAAAACTACCCTTATCCGCACTTTGCTTGGACTAGAAAAAGCAACATCCGGATCTATCAAGATATTTGGAAAAGAGCAAAAAAAATTTAAAGAGTGGTATAAGATAGGGTATGTGCCTCAGCGTGCATCACTGGTTGACCAAAATTTTCCTGCAACGGTTGAAGATATTGTAAAGATGGGAAGAGTTGCCAAGAGAAAACTTTTTTCAAGAACATCCTCAGAAGATATACAAGCGGTGGAAGATGCAATGGAGAAGATGGATATTACACATCTTAAAGATAAGATGGTTGGTACTCTCTCAGGCGGTCAGCGTCAACGTGTGATGATTGCACGTGCTCTGGCTTCTTCTCCTCGTATTTTAATCCTTGATGAACCAAATACAGGTGTTGATGTAAAGTCGCAACAAAGATTTTACGAACTATTACGTAAGTTAAATAAAGAGGATGGGATCACTATTTTGTTTATTACACACGATATCGGTGTGATCGCAGATGATATTGCAAGACTTTTCACAATCAACCAAAAAGCGACAATATGCAATAACCCTAAAGAGGCACTCTCATGTGAAGAGATGAGTGAACTTTACGGGATCGATGCCCATCTGATTCATATGCATAAGCATGAGCATTAGGATATTGATATGTTAGAGATGTTTGATTATGATTTTATGCAGCGTGCTTTTATCGCAGGGATATTTATAGCTATTTTAGCCTCTATAGGTGGAACGTTTGTTGTACTTAAACGCTATTCCCTTATTAGTGAGACCTTGGCTCATTCTGCTTTAGTCGGTGTTGCTGTAGGTTTAGTTGCCGGATATAATCCGATGTGGGTAGCGGTAGTAGTTGCCGTGATGTTTGCATGGCTTATAGAGTACCTTAGAAGCTCGTTTTCTTTGTATTCCGATGCAATACTCTCAATTATTCTTTCAGGGGCTTTAGCCTTATCTGTGATCATTGTTTCAGTCGGCGGGTCATTTAACAACTCCCTCTTCTCATACCTTTTTGGTTCGATTTTAGCAGTAACCACTGAAGACCTGTATACTATTCTCATCTTTGGAGCTATAGCGCTTAGTTTTTTACTCCTTTTTGCTAAAGAACTTTATTTTATAGCTTACGATGAAGAGGTGGCAAAAACAAGCGGACTAAAAGTAAAACTGTTAAACTTTTTACTTGTAAGTGTAGTTGCGATTATTATTGCCCTATCTATTCGAGTTGTGGGAAGTTTACTGATTGGTGCTTTAATGGTTATCCCTGCAGTATCGGCTTTACAATACAGAGTAGGATTTAAACAAACACTTCTGCTTGCATTGCTTTTTGCGATCTTTAGTGTTGTTTTCGGTATGGTAATCTCTTACCATTTTTCATTACCTTCAGGTGCTACTATAGTTCTGAGTATTATCTTACTCTTTGTTATCTCGTTGGTGCTCAATAGAAAATGAGAATAGATTCAGAATTTTCAAAATATGCTGCCCATTACGGGAGTTATAATGTTATTCAAGAAAAAGTGGCTGCAAAACTGCTTTCTCATGTGAACAATAAACCCAAAAACATTTTAGACTTGGGATGCGGTCACGGTGCCCTCGCAGAGAAGATAGATTGGGGATATGATCGTTTTATAGGTGTAGATTTTGCAAAAGGGATGCTGGAATTGCATCCGAAATCTAACACGATAGAGTGTATATACGGTGATTTTAATGATGATAGACTCTATAAAACACTTAATGAGTATAGCTTTGACTATATCTTATCCTCTTCGGCATTACAATGGGCACAAGATTTGGAGAAGGTTTTTAGTAACATCAAAAGTTTAGATGCACAGCTCTCTTTAGCTATATTTACATCCGGAACTTTTGAGACATTGCATAAAACAGCATCACTAGAACCGTTACTTCTTTCAAAAGATCAAATATATAAGATACAGAAAAAATATTTTGATGTTAATTTTGAAGTTGTGAATTATCGTCTTGAGTTCGAAAATACAAGAGAAATGTTTAGATATATAAAAAAGAGTGGTGTCAGCGGCTCTAGAAATGCCCTCTCGTTTAAAGAAACGAAAAAACTGATGGAAGAGTACCCACTTAACTATTTAGAGTTTGAGGTGGCTTATATCTACTCTTGATCTAAGAGTATCTTTTTTTCGAGATCGTATAACTCATAACGAATATGTTTAAACTTTTCACTTTCACCGATATTATTAAGTTTATATAACTCTTCTAATACTCTTGATGATTCCTGCGCGCGTTTTAGATTTGCAATAATGATCCCCTCTAAATTATCACGTGTTTGTTCACTTGTAGTAGATGGACGTAGTACATCATTGATACTATCACGATACTGAAGTAACTCTTTTGTATTGTCTGTCACAGCTTGATGTCGAAGTGATTTGAGTTTTTTTGCGAGTGTTTTGTCATTCTCTTTGTAGCGAAGTATATCCTCTACAACACGGATACCCTCTTTAAGACGGTTGAGGTTTGCATCTATCACCCGAAAAAGTTCGGGCGATAAATTGGTATTATTCATCACTTCCGAAGATACCAAATAGTTGCAGTAATGCAGTAAAGATATTTAAGAAGTCAAGATAAAGTGCAATAGCACCGTCAATTGGCGTTTCATATGCACCTTGCATAATGTTTTGTGTATCGTAGATAACTAAGATACTAAATAGTATAACAACAGCACCGCTTAACATTACGTGAAGCATTGGGTTGCCTAAAAAGATATTTAAGATAGAAAAACCGATGATCACGAAAAGTGCAATCATTAAAGGTTTCCCGTAACCTGTAAAATCTTTTGTAGTTTTAACAGCATAAAAGCTCATTGCTCCAAATACAACAGAAGTCATAGCAAATGCATTACCAATAATTGTCGCACCGCCGTTAAGTCCTAACGTGTGTGAAAGTAAAGGTGCTAACATAAGACCTGTCATAAAAACAAAGCCAAACATTACAACTAAATTGATACCTGGTTTATGTTTAACAAAATGTAAACCGATTAATAGACCTATCTCCAAAATGAAAAGAGGCCAAAACATTGCATGTATTGCACCAGCTAATGGGATACCAACATATGCACCAACAGCACCGGCCATCATAGAAGCAGCAAAGAGTTTATAAGTCTCTTTTACAAAAGATACAATTTGCGCTTCACTACGATGAGCACTTTCATAAGCATAAGTACTATGCTCTCTAGCATAGTCACGATCGTAAAGTCCCATATTTTATTCCTTTATATACGAAATATGAATTTAAAAAGAATTTTATAGTGAAAAGGTAAACAGGTAGCAACATATAGACTAAAATCTATACATTATAATATAAGACGGTTTTTAGGTCCATATTTACTACTGTTTTGTAGAAAAAGAAATTCTAAAAGAAACAAATTTGCGAATTCTTTTTGAATTCCTCAAATAGTTAAGCTTCTTCTAAGCATACTTCTCCTATAATTCCCGTCCACAAACGATGAGAGGCCATCGAA